>JASFKE010000176.1:0-7546 GCA_050118795.1 Desulfobacteraceae bacterium
GATGCTGATCAGGCGCACACCGTGTTTGCGCAACAGCGCGTCGATCTGCTGCAGCAACAGGCCGATCCTGCCGGACTCGGGGATGCGCTGGTTCAGGTAGGCCAGCTCCGCGCCGGTCTTTTGCAGGACCGATTTCAGATCCCCCAGATTGGATTGGGCCAGGTTGACCTCCTGAAGTTTTTCCGAGAGCACATCCTTTTCGATGCGGAACTGCCGGCGCGTGCGGTGAATGTCGTTAAACACCCAGTAGCCGCCGGAGAGCACCGCCACGATCAGCAGGACCAACCCGATGCGGTCCAGCCGCTGCAATGGTATCGATGTCATTGTTTAGGCCCCTTCAGACGGCAGTCCACTTCAAAGTGAACGGCCGTAATTACCTGATCCGCATGGGTGGTTACCCCGGATACCGTGGCGTCTTTGGCGAACTTGAGCACCACGCCGTCCACCGGCGGCGCTGTGGAGAGGTGGGTCAACAAAACGGCCAGCAGCTCATTGGACAGGGCGTACCCTTCCAGCGTCATCCGGTTGCCGCCGTTTGACGCCTCAGCAGAGTCGATCTCCAGCCGTACCAGCCAGGTGTGGGGGTTCATGGCCGCGGCCAGGGTCTGCAGCAGACTCGAATAGGGCAGATGCAGGGTCAACTCCTGCACAATGGATTGCTGCAGGCTCAGCCGATCGATCTCCTTCTGGGTGTTGGTGATCTCCTCCAAGGTGGCGCCGAGGCGGGTGTGCATATCCGACAAGGTGGTGGCGGGCCGCAGTTTGGCCAGCACATACCGGGTTTGATAACCATGAATACCGAAGATGACCGCCAGGCAGACGATCAGTCCGATCCCCCAGCGCCTGAGCCGCAAGACGACCTCCCGGCGATAGAGCATTTCGTCGGGAATCAGGTTGATCTCTCTGATGGTCATGGGGCCCTCCTCAGCGACAGGCCCAGCGCGAACAGATAGCCGGAACGGGCCTCGGGCCCCATGGATGGATCATCTTCCGGCAGCCCCAGCCGTTCAAAGGGATCGACGCTGTGGGTCGTGATCCGAAGCCGCTGCTCCAGATAGGCCGCCAGATCTTTAATGTCGTTGGCCATGCCATAGAGGCAGATCTGTTCGAATTGGATCTCCGGCCTTTGGGAGCGTGAATAGCCGATCATCTGGTACATCTCCAGGAGCAGATCTTCCAGATAGGGCACCAGAATCTGAAAGACGATGCGCGGCGCAGAGCGGTCCAGCCCATCCACCGGTTGTTCCGGCCTCCCATGGGAACTGGCCGACGTTTTATGGAAGTGGTGCGCCAGGCCGTATTCACGCAGCAGATTCAGGATCGACGGCGCGTCCGGCGCCAGATGCATACTGTTGGCCATGCGTCGCCGAAGCCGCCCCATGCCCCAGTTGAGATGTCGGTGGGCGATGATCTCCTTTTGGGAGACAACCGCCAGCAAGATGGTCTCCTGTCCAATGTGCACCAGGATGGAGGGCGTATCGGTCAAGCTGTGGGAGATGGCCTGGAGACGCACCAGTGCCGAGAGGCTGGTGTCGATGACGCCGACACGCCACCCGCTTTTGTGAAACACGCCCACGATTTGCGCGATCCTGCTTCGGGGTGCCGCAACCACGCTGGCCTGGTGCTGCCGCCGGCCGTTTTCACCGCTCTGGTGCAGATGCATATAGTCGATAACCGCTTCGGACAGGGGCATCGACAAGTGCTTGCGGCACGCTTCGACCAATGCGCTCTCCAGTGCCTGATGGGGCTCGACCTCAAAGGTGACCGGAAAGGTCGCCATATACTCCGGCGGCAGAGACACCACCGCCGGCCCGGCCCGATGGGGCAGCCGCCGCCGGAGCCGCTTCAAGCACGGGCCGAGGGCGTCGATCTCCTCTGGGGTACCGGTACATGGCAAATCCAGCGGCACTTGCCGCGCCGCGCCGATGGTCATCCCGGCGCGGGTTTTGTGCAGCTGGAGCGCGCACACGCCTTGGCTGTGGATGTCGATGCCCATGGGGTGTCGGTGGTGGTTGTATCCAAACATCGCTTCAATCGCTTACAAGCTGTCATGGGCGCCGTTGTCGCCCGGTATCAACACACCCGTGACCGGGTAGAACTTCCACCCGCTGTTGGTGCCGGCGGAGCTGCGAACGGTGATGTCGGCCTCGTCGAAGTCGCAGATAACGGTGTCCAGATTGTTGTAAGGGTTGACGGGCAGCGTCAGCCCCTTGATATAAGGCCCATAGATGTTGACACCGCCCTTGGTGTTGGCCACCACCCCTGTGACGGCCGAGTACTTGGTCAATTGCGCCACCATGGCCGTGGCGGCTTCAGCGTCTGTAGCCGTCGCGGCGCCGGTTGTCTCATTGGTGGCGCCGGGATAGTTGCTGTTGTGCTGATGATAGTAGAGCTCGATGGCGCTGCGCAGGGTGCTCAGGTTTGTCTCCAGGGTGCGCAGGCTGGCGTCATCGGTGGATACCGCCACCTGGGGAATAATGATCATGGCCAGAATGCCCAGAACCACCACCACCACCAGCATTTCGATCAGGGTAAAACCGGACTGGCGCGCCAGAAGCCGTTTCCTGTTCGCTGTTGTTAACATTTTCATGATTCAATCCTCCTTAAATAGGTTGTGCAGTTGTCGCTGCCGATGCCTGAAGCGGCGGTCGGCAATATGTTGTTTAAAACGCTTTTTCTTCCTTTTTACTTCTAAGTGGCCCTCAACTTCTTCCTCTTGCCTCGATTAACCTTTTTGCGATCTATTTTCTTCAATGCCGTTAACGATTTTCACCATTTTCGCCCTTTTTTTGATGCAGCGATGGGATCAATGCAATGCGCGGGAGAGCCGGAACAGCGGCAAGACGATGGAAGAGACGATCACACCGACGATGCCGCCCAATACAATCAGCGCCAGCGGTTCGATGATGGCGACAAATCGCTTCAACGCTTCATCCACACGTCCGTCATAGTATTTTGCCAACCGCAGCATGACCTTGGGCAGCTGGCCGACCTCTTCGGCCACCGCAACCATCTGTTTGACGGTGGGCGGTATGGGCGCATGGTCGCCGAACGGATGGGCAAAACGTTCGCCCCTGCTGACCGTCTCCTCGATGGTGACGACCAACTTCCGGTAGATGCTGTTGCGCACTGTCGGGCCGGTGACCCGCAGGGCCTGGAGAAGGGGGACCCGGCTTTCGAGCAGATAGCCCATGGTCCGCAACATTTCACTCGTATAGACCTGGTTGGAGAGATGGCTCACCACCGGTCCGTGGATCAGCAACCGGTCCACGGCGACGCGGCCGTGGGCGGAGCCCGCCCAGAGCTTTATGCCCACAGCCCCTGCGCAACATCCGGCGAGGTAGTAGAGCCAGTACTGGCGCAACGACGCGCTGGCGGCCATCAAAAAGCGGGTGCTCAGCGGCAAGATCTCCTCTTTGCCCTCGAAAATCCCGACAAATTTGGGCAGCACCCCCACCATGATGAACACCACCACCAGCACGCCCAGCAGGGTCAGGACAACCGGGTAGGTCATGGCCGACCGCAACTGGTTCCGCAACGCCTGGCGTTTCTCCTGCATGCGGACCAGCCGCTCCAGGGTTTCGCGCAGAAACCCACCCGCCTCGCCGGCGCGGACCATGTTGATGAAGATGTTGTCGAAAACCTTCGGGTGGCGGGCCAATGCATCTGAAAACTGCCGTCCCTGCTCGATATCCCGGGAGACTTCGGACAGCACCCGGTCAAAAAACGGATTGGACAACTCCCGGCGGACGGCGTTCAAGGCCAGGTTCAACGGTGTTCCGACTTCCAGCATCAGGGCCAGCTGGGTCGTAAAAAAGGTGACCTCGGCCGATTTGACCGGCGACAGCAGCCGGTAACGCAGCGCGTTCATCCCGGTCGGTGTCCCGGGCGCGGCCTTGGGCGCCGAGGGGCCCCGGGGCTGTAAATCGGTTTTATTTGAATAGCTGGTGATCGCCATTGATCCTCTCCGATCCTATCCGTCCAGGGCGGTGACGCGCTGGATCTCCTCGATGGTGGTTTCATGCTGCAGCACTTTGTCGTAACCATCCCGCTTCAAAGTGCGGAATCCATTGCCGTTGCAGTGGGCCCGTATGGCGTCCCGGCTCGACTCGTTCAAAATCAGTGACTGCAAGGTCTCATCGATGGACAGCAACTCATAAATACCGATGCGTCCTTTGAATCCGGAATCGAAGCACTCCGGGCAGCCCTTGCCCTTGTAAAGACGTACCTGCTTGCCCTCATCCAGCCCCAATTCGGTGAAAACCTCTTTCGAGGCGTAGAAAGGCAACTTGCAGGCCGGGCATACCTTGCGGGCCAGCCGCTGGGCCATGCAGGCGACCAGCGAGGAGGCCAGCAGAAACGGTTCGACGCCGATCTCCAGTAACCGCGTAATGACGCTGGGGCTGTCGTTGGTGTGGATGGTGGACAATACCAGATGGCCGGTCAGCGATGCCTGTATCGCAATCTCCGCCGTGGCGCGGTCGCGGATTTCACCCACCATGATGATGTCCGGATCCTGGCGCAGGGCGTGGCGCAGGAAGGTGGCGAATCCGAGGCCGATCTCCGCGTTGACTTGATTCTGGTTGACGTTGTTGAGATGGTACTCCACCGGATCCTCGATGGTGATGATATTGCGCTCGGTGATGTTGAGCATGGTGATGGCCGAATAGAGCGTGGTGGTTTTACCGCTGCCCGTCGGTCCGCAGACCAGGATCAGTCCGTGGGGCCGACGCAGTAATTGTTTAAAGTGTTCCAGGACCCCGGCCTCGAGCCCCAGTTGGTTGATATCGAGAATGGTGGTGCTGCGGTCAAGGATGCGCAATACCACTTTCTCGCCGTGAATGCCCGGCATGGAAGAGAAGCGAAGATCGATTTTGCGGCCGTCGAGCTGCACCTGGATGCGGCCGTCCTGGGGGCGCCGCCGCTCCGATATGTCGAGGTTGGCCATCACCTTCAACCGGGAGACCACCGCCGGCAGCAGTTCGCAGGGGTGGGACTTGAGTTCGTAGAGCATGCCGTCGATCCGCAGGCGCACCCGCATGCGATCGGCCTGGGCTTCGATGTGGACATCGCTGGCGCCTTCCCGGATGCCCCGCAGCAGGATATGGTTGACCAGATTGATGATGGGGCTGCCTTCGGCCATCTCGGCGATTTCATTGATGTCCCGCTCAACGTTGGATTCAACCAGGTCCAACTCCGAAGATTCCATATCCTTCATCACGTCGCCGATGGCGATATCCTGCTGGTACACCTGCCCAATGGCCTCCATGATGTCGTCGGCGCGGCACAGCACGGGTTGCACTTTCAGTTTGGTCAGGTTTTCGATCTCATCGAAGACGAAGTAGGCGTGCGGATCGGCGGTGGCCAGGGTGATGGCGCCTTTGACCGCGAACATGGGCACCACCTGGTAGTGCAGGGCTTTGTCTTTTGGAAGCAGATGCACGATGTGCGGGTCGATCATGCCCTTGCGCAACCACACATGGGGGATCCCGAGTTGTTCGCCCAGGGTCTCCTGGAGCTCCTCTTTGGTGATGAGCCCCTTTGCCAGCATCAATTGCCCCAATGGTTTGGGGCTCTCTTGCTGCTGGCGCAGCAGATCGGCCAGCTGCTCGGGAGAGAGTTTGCCCCTGCTGACAAGGATTTCGCCGATTTTACGGCGTTTTATGTAGTATGTTCCCCTCATCGCGCGTTGGTAATGGCTGCGTGCAGGTCTTTGAAAACCTGCAATGTTTGTAAGGTGCGGGTGACCATCAGAATATCCCGGCACATTTTTTGGAGCCGGATGATCTTCAGCTTGGCACCGCGGGCCTGCATCTCTTCACTCAGATCGATGAGCCGTTCGATGACAGCGCTGTCCATAAAGGGCACATGGTTCAGGTCCAGAATAACTTCGGAACGCATCTGCCGGATCTCATCTAAAATGCTGCGCTCCATCTCGGCGCAGTTTTCGTGGGTCAGGGCGCCGCTGAAGCTCAAAATGGCGCGCCGGCCCCGTTCCGGGGCTGCCTGCACCTGTGAGGCCGAATGTTTCATGGACGGCTCCTTTTACCGGTGCCGTCGGCTGTTGTCCGGCATACGGTTTTAAAAAGGGCAACCATGTTCGGATCGAACTGCGTACCGGCCGCCGATTCGATAATCGCCAGGGCCTCTTGGGTACTCTTGGCGTCCCGATAGGGCCGCTGGGAGGTGATGGCATCGAAGGTGTCGGCCACGGCGATCATGCGGGCGGCCAACGGGATCGCTTCTCCGGAAAGACCGTGGGGATAGCCGTTGCCGTCATAGCGCTCATGGTGGTGGAGGATGCCCCCCATGGAGGGCGACAACTGCGCCACCGGTTTGAGGATTTTATACCCTTTTTGGGGGTGTTCCTTGATGCGGGCATACTCGTCATCCGTCAATTTTCCGGGCTTGAGCAGAATCTCTTCGGGCACGCCGATTTTGCCCACATCATGCAGGATGGCGGCCCACTTCAAGGCCTCCATGGCGTCGCCTTTGAGGCCGTGGGCCCTGGCCATCTTCATGGAGTAGCGATAGACGCGCTCCGAGTGCCCGCGGGTATACGCATCTTTGGCTTCGATGGCGGATACCAGGGAACTGACCATATTGACGGTAAACAGCTCCAGGTCATTGTAGAGATCGGTGTTGGCGATCACGATGGCCAGCTGCTCGGCCATCGCCTTGAGCATGCGCAGCTCGCCCTGGCGAAAAATCTCATTGAGGTCGAACGCCACCAGCCCCAGCCAACCGAACAGCTGCTGCTGGTGGCGGACGCCCACCATGAGGAACCTGTAAGGTATGGGCGCCAATTCGCCGCTGGCGGTGTTCTCCCTGGAGTCGTTGAGGATAAAGTAGTTCTCTTCAGCCCCGTCGATATGGGGCTGGGCCAATGCTTCCAGCCGTGATAAAAAGGTTTCCGGGTCCTGAAGTCGTCTGCCCGATTCCGGACGCACAATCTGCAGGTTGAACTCCGGGTGTTGCGGCAGGGTGACAAAGGCCATATCCACCTGCATGTTTTCAATAATCTCGACAACCAGATTGTGCAGCATCTGCTCCGAAAGCTTCAGGGATTTGATCTGGCTCGAGATCCGGTCGTAGAGATAGAGATCTTCGAAGCTGTGCTCCAGCTGCTGGGCCAGCTCTTCGATCTCGGCATGACTGCCCACTTTTTCCGTCACCAGCGCTGCCGCGCCATTGAGGTGGGCCTGCAGCTTGCCGCGGTGCTCCTCCGGCGCGACACCATTGTGAATCGGGCCGTAGGCCAGCAGCAGTACCGGCCGCTGCGCCGTGACGATCAGCGGACGCCCGCACAGAAACAGGTGCGGATCGACGGCATCGTACTCAAATTCATTGGATGCCAGGAGCCGGTCGCACAGCCTCTGGACGGCGCCTGAATCCATTGGCGCGGTGGCGCCGTTGGCCGTATCGAACAGTAACTCACCGGCTGTATCGCGGATCTGGTAATGGGCGGTGGATACCGGCCGGATGCTCGTCAAAAAGGTTCGTAGGGTTGTCAATGTGTCCAATGTCACCTCCGTATACCGTCAGT
>JASFKE010000177.1:0-7503 GCA_050118795.1 Desulfobacteraceae bacterium
TGCAACATAGGTGTAAAGATTCATTCCTCCGGCAAGCCCAACGGGATCAGCCCTCAGATATCTTCCAAGCGAAGGATCATAATATCGGTGGTAATTGTAATGCAGCCCGGTCTCGCTATCATAGTATTGGCCCGCAAACCTCAAATTATTCTCAACCGTCTCCACAGTAACATACGCCTGGCCAAAGGGTAAGTAATCAGCCGACCAGACCACTGTGCCGCTGCTGTCGGTCATTTTCCGGGGCGTGCCCAAGTGGTCGTTGTGGTAATAATATATCGCGCCATCGGCGGCGATCTGGGCCAGGGGTTGGCCGTGGAGCCAAATGCAGGCTTTGATCAGGACGCCCAGGCCGTCCGTGGATTCGGCCTGCTCACTTGCTCCATACAGCTTCGCCGGTTGGGTTACCCCGCACCGGCGTGTATTTCGCTACATCCCTGCTTGCTTAGCTTTAGGATAGCACCCTTTGCAGAGATGCTTGCTGTGCTGCGCTTCTTGGCGCACCGGTTAAAGAAAAAATTTATCTTCGTAAATCACCGTTTGTCAGGGCTTCACAAGCCTAATACAATATCAAAGGGTGACCCCCGAGCTCGGATTGCCAATCCAAATTTCCCAGCATTTATAGCCAGCTCTGCGGTGGTTGAGATGGCTCCTAATCGCCGGTCGCAGGCTCATAGTAACAACGTTTGGGGGAGATCACTTTGCCTTGGGCTTTAAGGGCCTTAATGGCACTGGACACATCCTTGCTTTCCACACCCAAATCTTTGGCGATATCTCCGGGACGAACAGGTTTGCCGGCCTTTTTCATAGCCGCCAGTACTTTAGTTTCCATTGGATTCCTCTCTTTGGATTGCTACAATCCCTTTTAGTGTGTTTACGGGCCAAAAGTTCAATTCGATTGATCTCCATAAAGCAAACTGAATGCCAACTGATGAGACACTGCTGGTAAAAAAACTAAATATTACATAAAATACTGAATAAATAGGAATAAAGAACAATTGATCATGTTGGGCAGCTAATGCTTGTACCTATAATTCTGTATCGTGATACACAAGTGTATTGCATCTGCGCCTATGTGTTGATGGGCAGTCACCACCTGCTATGGTTTATTAAGATAAGCGGAAGATGGCAACTCAACCTCCTCTTCCGACAATCGATTCTTCTCCCGATGGATGAAAAACGAGAGCAGTGACGGCACCATGAAGATGGTAAAAATGGTGGAAATAGCCAACCCCCCCAGAATCACGCTGCCCAGACCGCGGTAGAGTTCACTGCCCTGCCCGGTGGAGATGGCCAGGGGGGAAAGGGCGAACACGCTGGTCGCCGCACTCATAAAAATTGGACGGATGCGGGTTTTCACCGATTCGATGATAGCGGCCTGGCCTTCATAACCGTAAAACCGAACATTATTCAGGGCCTGGTGCACAATGAGAATGGCATTGTTCACCACCGTACCGATGAGGATGATAAATCCCAGCATGGTGACGATATCGAATTGCTGCCGGGCCACCAGCAGGTCCACCAGCCGCAGCCCCATAAATCCCCCGGCAGCCGCCAGTGGCACGCTGAACATGATGATCAACGGATAAAGGAAGTTTTCAAAAAGGGCCGCCATCAGCAGGTAGATGATCAGCGCCGCCAACACCAGATTCCAACCAATGGCTGTTCTGGCCTCCAGCAACTTGTCGGCATTGCCGCCCACATTGATCTGCAAACCATCCAATTTCCCGGCCTTGCGCAAAGGCGAAAGCACATCTTCCTGGATGATTTCCAAAGCCGTTTGCAGCGGAATATCCAACGGCGGCGTGACGATCAATTTAATGCTGCGTTTGCGCTCAAGATGATAAATCTGTGTAAGACCTTGGCTGTACTGAATATCGGCCATATCCCCAATGCGAATTAACTGCCCGTATCTATTTGAAACCACGCTGTCGGCCACATCCTCGGGCACCTTGATGTCCGATTGATCCGAGCGCAGCACCAGATCGATTTTTTTACTCTGTTGCGGCTTGAATTCACCAACCTTGCGGCCATCCATAATGACATCCACCGCCAGCCCCAACTCCTGTTCACTGAATCCATTGGCCAAAACCTTGGATCGATGGGGGATGAAATTGGCCTCGGGATAGCTGTTTTCCGGTGATGGATCGGGTCGCACATTGGCGCCTGGAATCTTCTCCGATATGACCCCCCTCAACATCCAGGTGGCGCCGATGATCTTATCGATATCTTCTCCGGCTATATTCACATCCACGTTGCGTCCCCGCCCCAGGCCTTCCTGGAAAATACCGACCTGAATACTGAACCCCATAATGCCGGGGATGGAGTTCAACACCCGCATAAACAGGGGCATCAATTCGCGCACCCGGGTTTCGTGTTTACTGAGCGCCCCGAGCAGGGTGAAACGGTCGGCCGCCACATAAAAAATGGTTTTGATCTGGGGCAGGCCCTCTACACCGTCCGCTTCAAAATAGGGTTGGATGGCCTTGAAAATATGATCACCGATGGCTTTTCGCTTCTCATAGGAGTAGCCCGGCGGCGGAATAAGAAAATTGATGATCAGGTTACGATTGCCCTGGGGCAGATATTCGGCTTTGGGCATCAGCAACCAAACCGCCGAAACAGCGGCTATGGTCAAAATTCCGATGGTGGCCGTGCGCGTCATCCAGTTTCGAATGCTCAACCGGGAAAGGGCTACCAGTTTGTCCGCCACAGCGGTGCCTGCCGTGCCCACAAAGTTGAGGGTCATTTTTTTGCGGCTCTTGGCTCTCCTGGAAAAGAGCAGGTGACTCATGGTGGGGATCACCGACACCGACACCACCAGGCTGAGAATGATGGCAAAGGTGATGGCAATGGCGATATCCTTGAACAACTGGCCGGCCTCTTCCTGGATAAAAATAACCGGCAGAAAAACCGCAACGGTGGTGGCGGTGGAGGCCAACACCGCCCCCCACACCTCCTTGGTACCCTCGTAGGCCGCCGGGAATGGTTCCTTGCCCATGAAACGATGGCGGTCGATGTTCTCCAGCACCACAATGGCATTGTCCACCAGCATGCCCACGGCAAATGAGATGCCCGCCAGGCTCACCACGTTAAGGGAGCGGTTAAACAGCCACAGGAAAACAAAGGTGCCGACGGCGGATATGGGAATGGCCACGGCAGTGGTTAAGGTGGCGGATATGCTCCTTAAAAACAGCAGCAACACCATCAGGGCTAAGATGCCGCCGATCACCACATTGCGTTTAACCAGATCCATGGCATTGTGGATATAGGGCGTCTGCTCGTAAACGATCTCCAACACCAAGCCGGCCTCTTTGAGTATGGTGGCGTTGAGCTTTTCCACGGTATCAAACATTCGCTCGGTCAAGTCGATGACATTGGCGCCCTGCTGTTTGCGCACCCCCACCACAATAGTAGGCACATTGTTGTGCATCATGGCGCCGGTCTGAGTGCTGTAACCGATACGGGCGTGGGCCACATCCCGCAGATAGACCCTTCGAATGCCGTCATCGGCAATCAGAATGTCCAGGGGGTCATCCGGATTCTGGAATTGACTGACGGTGCGCACCCTGTAGCTCTTTTTCGCCAACCCCAGAATGCCGGCGGGCACGTCCTGGTTGGCCGTCTGTATCCGGTTGACCACATCATTAATGGTCAATTGATGCCGGGCCAACCGCTCCGGTGAAATGACCACCTCCAACTGCTGATCGGCACCGCCAAAGACAAAAAGGGAGCCCACACCTTGGACACGGTCGATGTACTGGCGAACTTCATTTTTAAAAAAGGTGCGATAGGTATTGATATTCTCCGGATTGCCATCGCGCATTTTGAGCACCATCCAGATCACCGGGCTGCTTTCGGCTCCTGACGCCTCCACCACCGGACGATTCACATTTTCCGGATAGCTGGGGACTTCATCCAGTTTATTGGATACGTTGAGCAAGGCGGCATTGAGGTCGGTGCCCACCTCAAAGGTCAGGGTGATGATGGCCTGACCATTAAAAGAGGAGCCCTCCATCATCGTAAGACGCTGAACACCCTTCAGTGCCGCTTCCTGCTCCTCCACGATATCTTTTTCCACTTCATAGGGCGTGGCCCCGGGCCAAGTGGTGGTTACGGTGATTTGGGGCGTCTCCACATCGGGAGTTAACTGTACCGGAAGTCCTTTGATCCCCAGAAAGCCAAACAGAAGGATGAGGATCACCCCTACGCAAACGGAGACGGGTTTGTTAATGGCAAAGCGAATAAAGTCCATGGCTATCAATCGATTTATGATATTGGTGTCGTGTACCTGTCAAAACATCCGTATCCTTAATGATTTCTTATTTTTTTGAGGATTCAGCGTGGCTTTCCAGACCTGGTTTGTCAACGATCTGCACCGCCTGACCGGGCTGCAGGCGTTCGTTTCCATCGACCACCACCGGCATGCCTGCTGTAATATAGGGCGCATCCACCCCTAAATACTCGCCATCCACTGCCGCCACCTCAACAGGCAGCATTTCCGCTTTCTCCTCTTTAACCGTGTATACAAAGGTCTTGCCCTGGAACCGTACTATCGCATCGCGCTTGATCATCTTCAATTTTTTCTGATGGCCGGACGGTACATTGATCGAAGCGCTCATGTTCTGCAGCAAACCTTCAACAAACTCAATACCCACTTTGAGTTCAAAGGTCTTGCTTTTGGGATCGACTTTGGGAGCGATGGTGCGGACATGGCCCTGGAATTCGCGCCCCAGGGCATCAATGGTAACGGCCACCGCCTGCCCCGATTTGACGTATCGGATCAACCCCTCGGAGACCGGCACTTTGATCACCGTCTGGCCCACTGCGGCCAAAAGACAGATGGGATCATCCGGTGAGATCCACTCTCCAATCTCTTTGAATCGCTCCACGACCAACCCATCAAAGGGCGCTCTAATAGCGTTTTTATCCAATTCCAGCTTCTTTTTCGCCAGGGTCACCTGTAGTGTCTGTTTTTCCACTCGAAGCTCCCTGAGTTCAAAAGCCAAGTCGTCGTACTCCTTCTCGCTGGTGGCCTCTTGCTTGAAAAGGGTTTCAAAGCGCTTCAAATTTTTATGAGCCTTCTCAATTCGAATATCGAATTGGGCGATCTGTTGGTCGATCACCTTGATGTCTTTCAGTAAAAATTCTGTATTCAGCTGGGCGAGAAGATCCCCTTTGCGTACGACTTTGCCTTCAACCATACGGTGGCGCACCATCAGTCCGCTGATTTCAGAAGAGATGCCCGCGCTCTGATCAAAATCCACCACCCCCACCAAAGGGGTGGTCGGAGCTACCTCTTTTTCAAAAACCTTTGCAACGGCTACCCGTGCCGCGGAGGGCTGCTGTGCCGATAGAGGGGTGACGCTTGCCAGAACCATAATGGGCATAATGAGCCAACGCATATCAGTTGCTCCTTTGGCGAAACGTTGTATAAGAATTGAGTCGCTATAGCTTTATCCGATTCCATCCCAATTATCAACCTATGCGGGCCTCCAATCCGACCCCTATCATCAAGTACGCCACTTGCATGTAGAGACAATTTCTTGTACGCTATGGCGCGGCAGGTCTCTTCCAGCACTTGCATAATATAGGCTTTAAGATAACGATAGACCTCTTGCTGAACCTCTGCAGACGATAAAGCGATAGACCCTTATAGAACGGCACAGTTGGGTGTCAATTTTCGATCCGCTGACCGGATCCCCACAAATGACAAATCCAGACTGTACGGGCTTACCGGCAAATATCCGGTTATGTATGAAAGCATGCAAAAAAAAACGACCCAAACACCCAATACCCAACTGGCCGAGGAGAGACTTCGCGAAAGAGACGCCCAACTCCACCATGCTCAAAAACTTGAGGCCGTGGGGACATTGGCCGGGGGGGTGGCCCACGAGTTCAACAACATCTTGAGCATCGTGCTGGGAAACCTGGAGCTGGCCGCAATGGACATCCATACCGGGCACCCGGCCCGTCCCTATATCGACGATGCCAAATCCGGTATTCTTCGTGCAAAAAAAGTTGTGCGGCAACTTCTCGATTTAAGCGCTAAATCGGACGGCAAACCCCGAAAAGTGGAGATTCACACCATTGCAGCCAATGCAATGAGCCTGTTGCGCGCCTCTATCCCGGCCCAGATCGAGTTTCATCAATTGATCAATGAGTGCCCGCCGATCATGGCCGACCCCGCCCATATCCATCAGCTCATTGTAAATCTGTGTACCAACAGTGCGCAGGCCATGGATCAAGACGGCGGCGTTCTCACGGTGATCCTGGATCATCTCCGGATCACCCCCGATAAGATACCCAGCGACGCCGCCCTCGCACCGGGCACATACGCCAAACTGACAGTGGCCTGCACAGGCACGGGCATTGACGATGATGTGCTCGAACGCATCCACAAGCCATTTATTACCACCAAAGATCCGGCGCGCGGCACTGGATTAGGCCTGGCGGTTGCGCACGGGATCGCTAAAAGCCACGCAGGAGATATCGTTGCCAGCCGTATTCCGGACCGCGGGATCAAATTCGAGGTCTTTTTACCCACCATATCCCCGACAAAACCCGGGGATCTTCCGCAGCCGCCGGATCCATCGACCCTCATCGGCAATGAGCGCATCCTGTTTGTGGATGACGAACCCGAATATGGCATGATCATTCAAAGACAGCTGGAACTTTTCGGATACCAGGTCGATATTTTTACCAGTGCTCTCAGCGCGCTGGAACGATTTAAAGGGTCACCCGACGATTATGATCTGGTGATATCGGACGTGGCCATGCCTAAAATGACCGGTGAAAAATTCATCAATCAAATACGGCTGGTTCGACCTGAAATACCTGCCATCCTGTGCACCGGTTACAGTGATAAGGTGGGTAAAAAGACCGCGACCTCGCTGGGTTGCGAATATGTCATCAAACCTGTGGAACAGTACCAGCTGGCGCAGCTGATACGCAAAGCACTTAAGCCCAAAGGCGCATAACAAAGTTTTGGAGCGCCAGAGACTTTTGCAACATTAAGGTTTAACTTCCATCAACTCGAACATCTTTTGCGGCGCGCTGCAAATGGGGCAGACATAAGGCGGTGTCCCACCCACATGAATATACCCGCAAATCATGCAGCGCCATCGCTTCTCCACCAAACCATCCCTTTCTTATATGGCCTATATGGAATCGTCCAGTTCACTCCACGATATTGCTTCGCTCTGGTAATCGTATACTCCGTCGCCGTCGGTATCGGCTTCCACCTGGCATTGGGATGCTGACAGCGCCGTAAGCCTTGCCTTGGTGGCCCCGCCGGCAGTGCCGAGTTCACCGGTTAACACCACGGCTCCTGAGCTGGGATAGTCGTCCCCCTCATTGATGATTAAACTCTGTTCAGTCTCCAGATCGACATAGCCGTAGTCCGGATCGTAAAATCTACCGCTCACCTCTATCTCGATCTGACCATCCCCATCTGTGAGGAGGAGTTGATAGCCCTCAACTTTGCAGATCCGATCCAAGTTATTG
>JASFKE010000178.1:0-7475 GCA_050118795.1 Desulfobacteraceae bacterium
AGTTGCTTTACATATGGTCAATGTAAAAAAAACGAAAATGTTATCCGTATCAAGGAGGTAAGGTTATGCGCAAATTGAAACACTTTGCGATTATTATGATAGTGGGGCTCTTTTTCATCTCTGCAGCCGGCTGGGAACCAGCGTTGGCAAAATCCGACGTTCCCATGGTGCCCGCCAATTTTACCGAGCTGGCTGAGTCGGTCAAACCAGGGGTTGTCAACATTCGAACGGTGCGGACCATCAAAGGGGGAGGGCGCGTATTCCGTCATTTCTTTGGTGACTCTTTCAATAACCGCAGTAATCCCTTTGAGGAATTTTTCGGTCCGTACGGCGATCAACTGGAGCGCGAGCATAAGGAGCGCAGTCTCGGGTCCGGCTTTATCATTGACCGGTCGGGGTATATCGTCACCAACAACCATGTCATTGCAGAAGCGGATGAGATTAAAGTCAAACTTTCCAGCGGGAAGGAATTCGACGCCGAAGTGGTCGGCAGAGATCCCAAAACCGACCTGGCGCTGATTAAGATTAAGGACGCGGAGAACCTTACACCTTTGCCGTTGGGGGACTCCGAGAATCTCAAGGTCGGTACCTGGGTTGTGGCCATTGGAAGTCCTTTTGGTCTTGAGCAGACCGTCACCCAAGGCATCGTCAGCGCCAAAGGCCGATCCATTGGAGCCGGTCCCTATGATGATTTTATCCAAACGGACGCCTCTATCAATCCAGGAAACAGCGGCGGGCCGCTTCTCAATTTGAAAGGACAGGTGGTCGGCATCAACACGGCCATTGTCGCCCGGGGACAGGGCATCGGCTTCGCCATTCCCATCGATATGGCCAGAAGTATCGTGGACCAGCTCAAGGACAAGGGCGAGGTGACCCGTGGTTGGCTGGGCGTTCAAATCCGCGACCTGGATGAAAGTCTTGCCAGCTATTATAAATTAAAGGCTTTTGCCGGTGTTTATGTGGAAAATGTCGTCCCGGGCGATCCCGCCGACAATGCCGGCATTCGTTCCGGCGATATTATTACCTCCGTGGATGGTCAACCGGTCACTTCCGGTAGAGAACTGGCCGGCCGTATCGCGAGCATACCGGTGGGGAAAAAGACCCGCATCGCTCTCATGCGGGACGGGAAAAAGAAGACAATATCGGTTAAGATAGCAAAGCAGGCAGATGAGAAAGTGCAAATGGCCAGCAAAAAAAGCAGCAATGATGATTTGGGGCTGCGGGTGACTGAACTTTCGTCGGAAAGGGCACGGCAGCTTGGTCTGGATCAGCAAGAAGAAGGTGTTCTGGTTATTGAAGTGACGCCTGGCAGCCGGGCCGAAAAAGCCGGTTTGCGCGTGGGGGATGTCATCAAGGGCGTTAACCTGAAAAAGGTCAAAGGATTAAAAGATTATCAATCGCTCCTCGATGCTGCGGATAAGGATGAATCCGTCAATTTGCTGGTACGCCGTCGGGACCAAGGATCGCGTGGAATCAGAATTGAGCCGAATTAAAAAGTCGGTATCGGGGAACTTCTAAAGGTAGCTGTGGGTGAACACATAGCTATTTTCGCCAAAAAGAGAGCGGTTGCGATCCTGCCCTTTATCGCAACCGTTTTCCATTTGATTCTATTTGCCGCGGGATAAAAAAAAACGGTTTAGACTTGACACTCAAATTGATGAAACTTAAATTGGTAAAAAATTATTAAACCCGCTTTGGGTCGATGGAGTGATTTAACTATGCCGGTATATGAATTTGAATGCAATTGTGGCAATAATTTTGAAGAGCTGGTCAAGATGGGTACCCAGTCTGCCAAATGCCCCCTATGTAATGAAAAGGCCCCGAAAATAATGTCTCCGTGTACCTTTGAGCTTAAGGGCGGCGGTTGGTATGCGGACGGCTATTCGTCATCCCAAAAAAAATAAGATCGATCTTCAGCAATTCATCACCGGTCTGGTGTCCGGCATAGTGACGGGCTCCGACTTGTCGGTGAAAATCGTCTTTTGCGCCCATTTTGTCTCAGGGCGCTGCCCCGCAATGCCACCCACGCCAATCAAAACACAATACACTATGACGGAGGTCTTATGACAAGATCGGATTCGGCCGTAGATGTCGGTGAACTGTATGTTTTTTCTCAGGAAACTATTCAAGGCATGGGGCGTCAGGCGCTCAAATTTTATGGGAAAGGGCGCCACCGACCCCCTTTTGATCAAGATCTTGTCACCCAGGCTGAACTTCATCTTAACTCTGAATTTCAGCATATCATTGCACAACGATTCCCCAACCACCAAATTTATGGCCAAGGGACTCTGGACGAGGGGTATACCCATGGCGGCAAGCGATACTTGTGGGTATTCGACCCCCTGGACGGGGTGGATAATTTTCAATCTGGTATCCCGATTTGGGGGATGTCCCTGGCGCTGTATGAAAACTACTGGCCGGTTCTGGGACTATTTTTCATGCCGGTGACCCAGGATCTGTTTCGTGCCACTGTCGGTGACAAGGCCTATTGGAACGATCGGATCATCGAAATTGCAGATCGCGGCGGCGTCTCCCAGGAGAGCCTGCTGTTGACCTTTTCCCGGTTTCATCAAAGCTATGAATGTCGGTTTCCGGGTAAAATTCGAGATTTTGGAAGCACCGGCGCACATGCCTGTTACGTGGCCATGGGGCGCGCCGACGCCGCTTTTACCGCAAATGAATCGTTTAAAGATTTAGCGGCCGTCAATGTGATCATCGAAGCGGCGGGTGGGCAATTGTCTAGAATCGATGGGAATCCGTTCTTGCTGGGCGACTATATTGAGGGGCAGCGGATTGACGGCCATCTCATGGTCGCGGGTAAATCCAGCATCCGGCCTGTATTGGATTGCATAGGGCGCCATCGAGGGTAAGGGCGCTGGACTAAATCCCGGCGCAACCCGGCGCAATTATTTTTTGCCTGCGCCTTTATTCGTTTTAGTGCGGGGTTTGTGTTCCATCCGATAAAGGAAGGTGCAGATCGCCAAGACACAACAGTAACTCAGGCAAAACAACCAGAAATCATCGGCGGTCTGCCGCAGCGCGTAATAGCATATCCAGGCGAGCAGAATAAGCAATTTGGTATTCATACACCAATCCTTGGGGATAAAAATCCTCTCCCACAAAGAGTATCGGCAACCCCGGGCCAAGCTTTAACAAGGGGCTAAATCTCTTTGAAACGCCAAAAGGGATACTCAATTTGATACTCGGCAACTTGACCGGGGCTGTTTTCCCGGCTGGCCACCAGCCATAGAATCTCTTTGCGCTGCTGGGTGGATACCGGATCCAATGGGTCCCAATTGGGCATCAAAATCATGGCATTGTCGGCACTGTATTCGATATCTCCCGACTCTTTGAATGAGCTCATGTCGGGTTTATCTCCATATCCACCACCATTTCCCCGGGCAAGTTCACTGATGACCAAAAAGCTGACATGCTGTTCATCGCGAATAGCCTCTATCTGCCGCAGCCAGAAATCAATTCCGGTACGTCGTTCGGTCAAGCTTTTGAAGGGGAGCTTGTGAAGGCTGTCCAGCACGATGAGCAGGTCGTCCTTATGGGTCTCATGTTTGAGAAAATCGATATGGCGACGCATAATTTCCGGACTCAACCGGCGATCGGTGACCACCCGAAAATAGGTCAGCATCTCGTCGAACTGTTTGAGTGACAGGTCCAGGCGCGCTGATTCCTTGGCATCCAGATCGCCACTGTGAATTTTTTTCTCAGACAGACTGCTGGTTCGCACCAAGGTTCTCATATAAATTTTTTGACGGCCGTTTTCAAAATCGTAATAGATCACCGGCACCTTACGGCGGGCGATCTGTGTAGATATCTGCATAAAAAAACAGGACTTGCCTACTTTTGGAGGGCCTCCCAGGATGTTGATGCCTCTGAGCCCGTCCAGGGCTTCATCCAGCTTTGAAAACCCGGTTTCGAGCCCCAACAAAGTTTTACCTCTCTCATTTTCCAGGAATTCAAAAAGCTGCTGGCGCTCCTTTTGGGGGGATGAAAAGGGGGAGAACGCTCGGGACGATTTGATCATTGTTCCCAGAATTTTTTTTATATTCCCCTTGCTCTCTTCAGCCAAATGGTGCAGATGACAGCCCCGTTTGAGGTGGGAGGGCCATGACACAATACGGGCTTTGAAGCCCAATTGGGTGGCCATTGCCCTGGCGCACTGTCGTGCTTCGGGGGTGTTGGCGACCAAAAGGAAGATGTTTTCAATCTGAGCAAGTCGCTCCGGTGCAATATGGAGCAGATCGGCGGAGTTGGGCACTGAGATGGCCGGGTATCCCAGTGACTTGAGTATCAGCAGATTTAGCTCCCCCTCCGTGATGAAGATCGCGCCGCCCTGGCACCGCTCGATCTCCCGGGCGTTGTAAATCGTGAAACCTTCTTTGGCATAAGTTTCGTTTCCGTGCCAGAAATGATTTTCCTCCCTGCCGGGAATCACGCAGCGGGCCGCATACGCAAACCCGCTGTCAAGGAAATAGGGATAGACCAAATACCGTCCGTTAAAGCCCACCCGTAACTCTTTCAGAGCCGAATCGGAGACGCCGAATCTTTTAAAGTAGTGGTATTGATCCGGTCCCATAAGAGACTGGAATTGATCGATTTCGACACCGAGATGGCGGGGTGGGTAGGATGACTCCGTTGCATAAGTCTCTATGTCGGCATCAAATCCCGGGACCTTATCGCCGTCGATACCCATCAACCTGCCGAAATGGAAATAAAACCCGCCGGGAGTGCAGTGATTCGAGCACTTGAAATAGCCCCGAAAATAACTCTCCGGGTTGATGTAGACCAATAATTTTCCCGGTGCGGCATCAACCGAGGGGCTGCAAAAGGGGCAGGGCGCAGTAAGGGTTCGGCCCGTCACCCGGTTATCGGAAAGGTGCTCTAAATAGAACGCTTTAATCTGTTTGAATGGTGTCATCGGCGGGTTCCTGATGGGGCTTTCGGCCCCCTGTCGAATTCAAAGAGAAGCCGGATGGCGGCCTTTATTTCTTTCTCTGCCCACATGTTATAGGCTTTAATATATAGCTGTTATTTAATATAATTGTCAAAAGTTTTAGTTAATTTGGACCATCTTGCGGTCATGGGGACAGCGGACGCACATGGGTCACCGTTAACGTGGCGACACCCCAGTTTTGTTCCACTTTGCCGCTTAGAATGTAGGGGCGGCCGCGGTCGATGAGATGGCAGAAGCGGTCGTATGTTTGGGGAAAGAAGGTGGCCTCCACGATACCGGTTTCATCCTCAAAGGTGAGAAACTCCATGGGATCGCCGCTTTTGGTGCGCACCACTTTGCCGGTGATCAGCCAGCCGGCAAAGCGCACCTGGCGGCCAAGGTGGCGTGGGAGCGTGGCGGCTTTAACGCTGCGGGTGGCATCCACGGTGCGGGCAAAGAGGGCCATGGGGTGTTGGCGGCATAAAAAACCCAATACTTTGAATTCGCGGCGCAGGCGTGTCATTTGATCATCTGGGGGCAGTTGGGGGGCAGGTGGGGTGTTTTGGGGGAGATCGAACAGCGACGGGAGACCGGTATCCGATTTTTTTTGGGCCAGCCATTGGACCCACTGCCACAATATCTGGGCGCGGGAGTGGTCCGGTGCCAGGCTGTCCAGCGCTCCGCAATGGATCAGGGCGCGGGCTTCATCATCGGCCGGTGTCACTCGCGAGAAAAAGTCGCACAGATCCTGAAACGGTCTTCGGGCACGTTGTGCGATGATCCGCTGGACGGTGTTGCGATCCACTCCTTTGACGGCCATCAGGCCCACGCGAATTTCATCTCCGCGGCCGGTCCATCGGGTCCGGCTTTGGTGGATATCCGGCCCCAAAATCGTCACCCCCAGCCGGCGTGCTTCGGAGACATAGGCAAAGGCGCTGTAGAAGCCCCCCTGGTTGCTGATCACCGCGGCCATGAATTCAGCGGGGAAATGGGTCTTGAGATAGGCCGCCTGGAATGAGACCCGTGCGTAAGAGGCGCTGTGGGGCTTGCAAAAGGAGTAACCGGAAAAGCTCATCATCATTTTCCAGACGGTCTCAATTTGCTCCGGCGTGACGCCCCGCCGGCGGGCGCCCCCGGCAAAGCGCCGGTAATAGTCTTTCAGTTTAATCGTCCGGTCCTTTTTGGACATCACTTTGCGCAGGCCGTCCGCTTCGGCATCCTCAAATCCCGCCAGGGCCATGGCCGCCCGGGAGACATCCTCCTGGTAGACCATGATGCCGAATGTCTCCTCCAGGACATCGGTGAGCAGGGGGTGAAAGGGTTCCCATCCGCCGCCGTGCAGCCTGCGCAGATACTCTTGAATACATTCGTTGGCCGCCGGCCGGATGATGCTCGAGTGGATCACCAGGTGTTCGAAATCCCCCACACCGGCTTTTTGCTGGAGCAGCCGCATGGCCGGGCTTTCGATATAAAAACAGCCCATGGTATCCCCCCGGGCCATGGTGACTTGGGTGTCGGCGTCATCCTCGGGCTCCCAACGGTTCTCATCAAATACAGCCCCATTGCGGCCGACGTTGTCAATAGCGTCGCGTATAACGCCTAGGCTGCGGTTGCCCAGTAAGTCGATTTTGACCAATCCGGCATCTTCCACCCCCTCTTTTTCCCATTGAACAATGGGCACGCCTTTGGCGGCGCGTTGCACGGGTACATAATGGCAGATGGGGCGGGGGGTGATGATGATGCCCCCGGGATGGACGGAGAGGTGGCGGGGGGTGCCGATGAGCTGCTGGGCCAGGGCGAGAATTTCGGGCCAGGGGTGGACAAACTCAAGGGTCTTGGCCTCGGGACGGCTGGAAAGATCGGAGATCAAATCCGGGTTGGTCGATGTGGCGCGCCAGAACCAGGGTAGGCGTTTGGTGACCTTCCCGATTTCGGATTGGGTAAGTCCGAACACTTTGGCGGTCTCGCGCACCGCCATTCGGGGCTGGAAGAGAATATGGCTGGAGACCATGGCTGCCCTGGGGCCGAATTGGTCGAGCACGGCATCGATAACCCCATCACGTTCGTCCCAGGCAAAGTCCACATCGATATCGGGCGGGTCCTGGCGTCCGGGATTTAGAAAACGGCCAAAGTACAGGTTGTGTTTCACTGGACAGACGTTGGTGATGCCCAGGCAATAAGCCACCAGTGATGCGGCCCCGGATCCCCGCCCGCAGGTGCGCGGGCTGCGCTTAACGATGTCGCGGACCAGCAGGAAATAGGCGCAAAAATTCATCTGCTCAATGGTGCGAAGCTCGTGCTCCATGCGATCCACCACCGGTTCGGGCAGCTCTTGGCCGTATCGCCGGCGGGCGCCGGCATAAGCGGCCCGACGCAGTGCGTCTGATGCCGACCTATGGTGGTGATCCGGCCAGGGCGGCATCACCAGGCCGAATTGGGGGCCCGTAAAGGAGATCTCCTTGGCGATGCGCCATGTGTTTTCCACTGCTTCCGGCAGGGCGGCAAAGCGCCGGGCATACACATGGGG
>JASFKE010000179.1:0-7461 GCA_050118795.1 Desulfobacteraceae bacterium
ACGTTCCGATCAATTTTTCGATGCGTTGTTCGGTGATGCCAGTGAAGGCGCCTACGATATCCGGCTGGCATTTAATGCGGTAAAAGGCGACCAACTGATATTTCATTTCGAGCTTCACCAGCGTCCCGGAAAATGCCTGGCTTGCAACCTCACCTATGGTTTGCCCAAGGTATTTGAGCGCCACCCCATTATCAATACCAAAGAGGTTGTGGAACAGTTATGCGGCCTGCTCAATGGCAAAGGCAGTTGCAGTGGTTGGAAGCTGGACAAATCAATTGAGATCTCCCAGGCGCTTCATGTGGTGCCGTTGATCATCACTGTGGATCCGTCCTGACAGATTCACGTCCGATAACGGACCGTATTTGTACGACACCCTGCGGATCTTTATATTGAGGATCGGCTCTGTTGTACGCCAACTTTTTTACCATCTCATATTATTCAGGGTAACGCCTTCAGGACTCCAAGTTCTTTTTAAATGGTTTGAAAACAATCAGCAGCTGGGGGAGCAGTGTCAGCGCCGCAACCATGGCGATGAGCATGGCCAGACCGGTAAACAAGCCAAAATAGATAGTGGGCAAGAAGTTGGAGAAGACCAAAATTGAAAACCCGATGATAATGATGGCGGAGGTGTAGTACATGGCATAGCCGATACTGCCGTGGCAGCGATGCAGCGCCTCATGATAACCGCGGCCGGCTTCAATCTCCTCCCTGAAACGATGAATATAGTGGATGGTGTTGTCCACTGCGATGCCGATGCTGATGGCGGCGATGGTGATGGTCATCATGTCCAGGGGGATGTTCATCCAGCCCATGACGCCCAAAACAGCACCGGCCGAAAGCAGGTTGGGATAGATGGCGATCAAGGCAACCTTCAAAGACCGGAACAGCACCAGAAACATTACCAGCAGAGCCAGGGCCACCACCCCCAGTGTCTTAATCTGGGATGAAAAAAGGCTTTGCAGCATGTTGTTGTATAGAATCATGGCCCCGGCCAGTCGCACCTTGTCCTGCTCCAGTCCCAGACTGCCGATAAGCTCGCTGTGAATTTGGTTTAACAGCCGGTTGCGCTTTAACCCTTTCAATGAATCTTTGATTCGCACTGAAAAGCGGGCTTCGTTGTTTTCAATGGAGAGAAAGGGAGATAATATCTGCTCCTTGAACTGTTTGGGCAGCCGGGTGTACAAAACCGCCATTTCGATGCTGTCCAGGGATTGGCCTTTGTTGAGCTTACGCCCAATTTTAAGCAATGTCCCCAAGGACAACACCTTGCCGGTTTCCGGCAAACCGTCCAGATAGTCATGGACCGCCTCGATGGTTTTCATACGGCTGTCGGCAAACCAGTATTTGTCGGTGTTCTCTTCGGCCAGTTCATCGGCAAAGGGATCGGGCTCGAAAAAATCGTCCTCTTCATTTTCAAAATCATCCAGGTCAATGGGCTCGAATTGAACAATGATATCCAGTGGTGTGGTACCGCCCAGTTTTTGGTCGATGACTTTCATACCCTGGTAAATTTCGGTGGTTTTTTTAAAGTAATCGATAAAGCTGTTTTCCACCACCAAGCGGGAAGCGCCCAGAATACTGGCAAGGGTGACCACTGCGGTCAGAACCAGGATCAATGTCCCATGGGCCTGGGTAAAGCGCGCCAACATGGGGGTCAGTGAAAAGAGACCCTGTTTTGACTTGGACGATGGTGGCGGCGCAGGTTTTTTCATCAGCATCATGCCGGCGGGAAAAAGCACAAAGGTGAGCAGCAGGGAAAAGGTAATGCCGGCACTCATCATCCATCCAAAATTGATCACCGGCTTGATATCGCAAAGCAGCAGCGAACTGAAGCCGGCAATGGTGGTCAACACCGCATAGAGGCACGGCACGAACTTCGAACGTATGGTGTTTTTGACGAGAGCCAACTGGTCCATCTCCGGGTTCTCTTGTTGGAATTCACGATACCGCACAATAAGATGAACAGCGATGGCCAGGGTGATGATCAATTGCAATGAAATAAAATTAGACGATATTACGGTGACTTCCCACCCAAAGACACCCAAAACCCCCATCATTGCGATGACCGATAAAAAGCAGCAGAGCATGGGCAGCACGATCCATCGAAGTTTCCTGAAGATGATGCCCAGCATACCTACCAGCAGAATAAATACCCCTGTGCCGAAAATCTTCAGGTCGCTTTTAATAAAGGTGATCATATCGTCGGCGATCATGGTGATGCCGCCCAGAAAAAGATCGGCTTGATCGCGGTATTTGTCCATCACGGCGCGAACTTCAGCGATGTTTTCATGTTGGGCCATGCGGGCAATTTCCAGTTGCCGGCTGATCTGAAGCTTGACCTCGCTCAACCGGGACCGGTCATCGGGGTTCAGCCCTTCCCGGGCGCTCTTTTGGCGCAACAAGCGGCGCTGTTCAATCAAATCCCTAAAGCGCGTATCGCCTTTCAGGTTCACCACCAGCGCCGTGGTTTTCATGTCGGCGCTGACAATCATGTCACGGTAATAATCGCTTTGCTGCAGCTCCGCCCGGGCCAATTCCGGGTCGGTGCCCGGTGATTGAAGGTTGGGCAAGTCACCTGAAAAATTTCCATAGTCGATGGGCGGGCTTTGGAGCAGCGGCACGTCTAAAATGGTGTTGACCGAAGAGACCCGTTCGAGCCCTTTGAGTTCGTCCCGCAGGCGTGCCAAATGGTCCAGGTTTTGCGGATCGAGCAGATCTTTCGCTTTTGGGGTATAGGAGATCACCAGAAAGTCGGATACACCATAGCGCTTGGCGACCTGACGGGTGTAGCGCAGGTCTTTGTCGTTTTCCAGCAGCAGGGTTTCCGTGGAAGCATCGATTTTGAACTCTAGGGCTTTATAGCCGAGGATGGCAATGATGATCATCAAAATAATGATCACCGCGACGGGGTGGTTCAAAACAAGATTGTTGTATTTTGCGATGGCTTTATCGGCGAGGTCCTTCATATTTTTCATCTTATCAGGTGTCCTGTGATCCTTGGGGAAGCGGGACGATATGCAATTGATTTGGTTTGATATATCGCTATAGTAGGTGTGGGGTCAAGCCAATATCCCCACATCGAGGCAAATAGTGGCCCGTCGAACCCTATATTGATACGTGATGTCGAGGTGTTGTTCTGATCCGATCAATTGCGCTGCGTATGGATTGGAGCGCAACGGCGTTTAAATCAATACTGCCGACGGGAATCCAAACCGTGTCGGCGACATCATCGCAGGCGGTGATCCGGGGTTTTTCGTCGAGATCGACTTTAAAAAATGCATCCGTCGTATCGTAAACGATGCCTTTGTACTCATAGCGATTGGGGAATGAAAACAGGTACTGCCAGCGATGGGTGCGAAAATTAAGCTCCTCCTCGATCTCTCTATATAACGCCTGTTCCAATGATTCCCCCGGATCAACAAATCCGCCGGGTAAATCCAGCATGCCTTTGCCCGGGTCGGCTTTTCGAATGGTCAATAAGATCTCTGTTTTATGAAACAGCATAGCGGCCACCGCCGACGCCGAATTTTGAAAGTAGCTGAAGTCGCATTTTTCGCATCGCCAATAATTCAAGGTTCTGCGTGAAAATCTATTGCTCCCGCAGCTCGGGCAAAACAGTATCGCTCTTAAATGCTCGCTTGTCATGGCTGTCTTTCACCTGGGTTCAACGTTGTAAACAGGGTACAGGATTTGCTTTGAAATCTCAAATGTTAAGGCTGCATGATACCGCCATCTATGCCGACTTTGCGTAAAACCGGGTGGGCCAAAGCCTTTAATGTGTGTTATAGATTCGGTGGCTGTTATATGCGGGGGTGGCTCTGCCCCAAATGTTTCATGAAGGAGTCTGGCCGTATGCCGGAAGATATCAGGGATAAAGCTTACATTACCCACGAAGATGTGGTCGCACTTAATTTTATCAAGGCTTCGGGGCCATTTATCTTCAGGAGACATTACCGTCAAGGGCTGCGCTCCCACATCATGGAGGTCATTAACAAAATTGACGCCGAACGCGAAAGAACCGGTCTAATGGTCGACGGCGTCAGGTGGTATCCAAGAGCCCGACCTGTTCGAATGTTCAGGATATTCAGAACACGGCTGCCGACAATGGAAACCGCATTGCGCGAGATTCGGCGGGTAAAGGTTGTGGAGCGTTATCTGGCGCCGGATTATATCGCCACCTCCAATGAGGTCATTGTAGATTATGTGCGGCCTGGGCGGCGGGATATCCTTCTTTGCGGTTTTCAGACCCACGAGCAGGGAGAGATTATCGATCCGTGGAGCCTTCTTAATGGGGGGGCGTTTGTCGCCGCCCTGTACGACAGGCTGCAGGGCAGTGTCGATACGTTGGAAATCGGTCAAGACCGGTGGGTGGCCTTGGTGCGGAAAAAGGCTGCCACATTCATTCAGCGGATCAAAGAGATGATTGCAAAGGACGGATATATACCCGATCTTGCGGGTCGGGGAAACCTCGTTGCAGCCCCCTCGGGTGAGATCAAGCTGGTTGATATCAACAACATATCAAGGGTTGATTTTGATTCCGGGATACCATTGGATGACCGCGGGTATCCGGTTTGTGATAAATCCATTGAAGCCCTCTATTTGATTGAAGAAAAAATGGCCGGAAGAGCTGCAGACCGGAAAGAGGCCCTCTATCAGATTTTTTTTAATCCCCAAAGAAGAAGAGCGGTAAAGCGCCATGAGGAGGATTTTTACCGGGATAAACAAGATGCCGGCGGATATCCGGCCATTGGAGATATGCAGTTATGAAAGAGAAGCCCTCATCATCAAATTGGCTTAAACTCATGGACCGATGGATCATATTTGACCCTGTGCGATGGCCCCATCGGGAATTGATCAGCCGGGGTACGGCGTTGCTGATCATTCTGGGGTTTTTAGGATTGCGCATCTACCAGTTTGATCGTTTTCCCCAGAGCTTTGGAGACGCCCGCCATTTTTACGCCGCTTTTAAAGACAGCGCAGGTCTGCCGGTATACGCCTTCGGTCATATCGCAATTATATGGGGGGTCAAGCTGAGCGTATGGATCGTCGAAACAGCCATTTACATCGGTTACACCATCTCCTACCTCAGCCGGGCCAGGGCAAAGAATATCGCCAAAGGTTTCATGGAGACCGCATTTCCCGTCATCATTGCCTCAATTCCCATTTTGATAGCGTTTATGCCATACAGCCTGCCACGCTGGGCGCCGCTGTCTTCTCCATCCCATCTCTATTTTTTCCTGGCCATCATGGCCTTGATCGTCACCGGCGGTGTGATCAATCTCATTGGGTTGCTGACCCTGCGGCGCGCTTTTACCATCATGAGCGAAGCCCGGGAGCTGATCGTGAAAGGAATTTTCCGTCGTATCCGCCATCCCCTATACACCGGTCATTTCATAATGTTTTTTGGCAGCCTGCTGCTAAGGCTGCACACCGTGTCCATCATCATGTACCTGCTTTTCTGTGTGGGACAGGTGGTCCGGGCCGGCATCGAGGAGCGCAAACTGATGCAGACCTTTCCCGAATATAAAGATTATCAATCGCGAACCGGAATGTTTTTTCCACGTAGAGGGATGAAGTAGTCTACATAATCCATCCCGCAGCCGTTGCCGACCGCTTCGTGATGGATATAATCCTATAAATCTAAAAGCCTATAGGTTTGCAGCTTTGGGTTTATTCTATGGTGGGCGGATCACAAATCAGATCTTCGATGGTGATGGCATCCAACTTCTCATACATGGCTTCGGTGGCCTCTTTCCACACTTTGCGAACACGGCAATCATCAGCCCGGTTGCATTTTTCGGGTATGCTGACACACACTACCAAATCGGTCTGCCCCTCGAATAGCCGGACAATCTGACCCACTGTTATTTTGCCGGGCTGCACATTGAGCTGATGCCCCCCTTTGGAACCTCTCACGCTATTAATGAGATCGGCCTGTTTCAGGGTGCGGATCAACTGCTCCAGATATTTTACCGGAATCTGTTGAATCCTGGCGATTTCGCTAACCTGGGTTGGTTTTCCGCCGAAGCGGCGGGCGAGTTCCAAAACGATTCGGGTGCCGTATCGGCTGCGTGTCGATAACTTCATAGGTCCTAATGGTCGTCGATTCTAAAGTTATTTATGGTCGATATATCGATTATGGGGCTGGCCGGTGATTGTCAACCTATTTCATGTTGCGGCCCTTAACTCTTTTATCCTCAAAAAGGGTTTAGGCTTGCCTTTTGCGGACAATTCGTGTTTTTTCTATATTGAGACTGCACCTTGCTCTTGAGGATTGAAATTCGACGCCATTATGCCCAAATCATTCGCCATCGGCCTTATTATCGTATTTATTTCCCATTTCGGGGTTTTTCTTTCATTTTTTGTCAGACGAAAGAGAGTCCATTACATATTCTTGATGGGCACTTTTTTGCTATTGGCCCTCTATCTGGTAGTGCGTTTCTGGTGGGGTGATTTTACGCTATTCGGTCATTTTGGATATACCTATCTTAGAGTGGCCTCCTGGATTACCAGCGGGTTTGGGCTGCTGGTGTATGTTCGCTTTAGATTCGTTGTGGCAAGAGAGCGACGGTAGTGCGAAAAGTGGTTATCATACTGATTTTGAAAAGGTAAAAAGAACGCCATGAAGACTCTCACCGCTGACACCTTTGAATATCAACACATCTACGGTGGGCGCAGCCACATTATATTTTTTTATTGGCAGCTTGGTTAAATTCAATACATTTTCCATAAAAATCGTTCAACTGATGACCAAAATTGTTATCAATGGATTGAATGTGCCCAATGATATCTTCCCAAGACACAGCATCAATCGCAACCTTATCTATCAATGGCAAAAAAATGTTCTCATACCACTCAAACTTTTGAAGTTCCGCCGGTTCACCTCTATAAGCCTGAACCCTGCTTCTGACTTTGGTTTTAATACTGGATTTGGACAGACAATCATTAAATGTCGGTTCCTTCTCAAGTTGGGTGGCAGGTGCAACAACATAGAATCCGATAGATTGCATATCTGATATATCAATATTGGTTTGATCTATTATTTGGGCAATACAGGCGACACTTTTTGCAGCTTGGTCATAATCTTTAAAATTTTTGGTTCCCTTAGACAGTTTGCTGAAGATTTTAGCTTCTATGATCACAAGCTGTTTGGCGTTTGGGGACAAGTTGATATCATTTTTTCCATACCTGCCTATTGTAAAATGCCCAATGGCACCGTCCGCATGGGTATATGTTTCAGATAGAGGGTCGGAACGGAATCTTGGCGGGAAAGCCGTGGGTAATATTATTTCAGAATACCACTTGGCATCCTTGGCAAACGACAAGGGATGGTCTGAAAATTTTTGTTTGGAGAACCAATCAAGGATTAATCTTAGCATCCACCGTTCATTATAAATTATTGTGGGTGGCATGACTCTGTTTTCAGAATCACAAAGATTGAGTAGCTTGGAAATTTGGTCG
>JASFKE010000180.1:0-7448 GCA_050118795.1 Desulfobacteraceae bacterium
ATGCTCAACAAATTGAATTACTGCCGCACCTGCGCCCAGAAAACCATCGAGTATTTCTGCACCCAGGAGGATGAAAAATAGCCGGTATTGTCAAATCGGTTGTGGGGAGCTTCGAACCTGGAACCAGGAACCAGGAACCAGGAACCAAAAACAGGACCGAAAGTCCATGACCACAGGAGTTATAATGAAAACCGAACTGTGGGAGATATATCAAAGTTTGAAAGCCCGGGGGCTGCCGCCTGAACAAGAGGCAAAGATCCTCGAAGAGATTCATGCAGCTGAACAATCATTGCATCCCGGCCGGGCTATTGCGGAGCCGCCTCGCCTGCTTACGCTTTATGATTTCCATGACATGATGATGCTGCAGGACACTGGAAGCCCCAAAGGCAGCTACACCAGCCATGTTCGCTCCATTGATGAATTGCTGGCCAAGGACAAACAGCGCCAGGAAGACGGATTTCCGCGTAAAATCCGTGTGGGCCGGATGGTCAAACCCGGCCGCGGGGGCACGGATAAAGTGGTGGTGGTCCCCACAACGGTTGAAGATAAGCTGATTCACGATCCTGCTTTTGATCCTGAAGATCAAGACCAATCCGCAGGTGGTTCCGGACAGGGCGAAGAGGGGGAAGTGATCGGCGAACAACCGGTCCGTGAAACCGAGCAAGGCGGCGCCGGTCCGGGGCAAGGCGGTGATGAGCAGCACGAACTGGAGTCTTCGGCTTATGATTTGGGTAAAATTCTTACAGAGCAATTTGAACTGCCCAACCTCAAGGATAAAGGAAAGAAAAGATCGCTCACGCGCTATACCTACGATATGACCGACCGGAACCGGGGTTTCGGACAAATCCTGGATAAAAAGGCCACCTTGCGAAAAATCGTAGAGACCAACATTAACATGGACAATCTGCCGGACGTTTACGATATCGATCCGTCAACTTTTTTAATCTCACCCAGTGATTTGATCTACCGCATATTGAGCCGGGAAAAGGATTTCGAATCCCAGGCCATGGTCTTTTTTGTGCGCGACTACTCCGGTTCCATGGCCGGCAAGACCACCGAGCTGATCGTCTCCCAGCATGTGATGATCTACAGCTGGCTGCTGTATCAGTACGCCAACCAGGTTGAGTCTAGATTCATTCTTCATGACACCAATGCTAAAGAAGTGAAAGATTTTTACACCTACTACAACTCAAAGGTCGCCGGCGGCACACAGGTCTCGTCAGCCTATAAGCTGGTGAACGAAATCGTTGAGAATGAAAACCTGGACCAGGACTACAATATCTATATCTTCCACGGCACCGATGGGGACGACTGGGATACCGAAGGCCGTGAATCGATCCCACAACTGAAAATCATGCTGCGGTACGCCAACCGGGTGGGAATCACCATCGCCCAGCACAGTGCCGGCATGTCCACCGAGGTTGAAAAGTACATCAAAAAATCCGGGCTGCTGGAACAGGCCCCGGAACTGTTGCGCATGGATATCGTGGGAGATGATGCCGATGAAACCAGACTCATCGATGGAATCAAAAAACTGATTTCCGAGTAACGGCAACCATAGGCTTTCAGATGATTAATTTGACAAGGACAAAGGGGCAGCAGACTGTATTGTAATACCGCGACGACCGGCAACACACGCCAAATGAATTATCTTAAAGCCAATCAATAGAGAAAGCGGCATGTATGGAGCTTATCAATCAACACACCAAACATATCATGGAGGGATGCAAGGAGCGTGCGCGCGACGCCGGTCTTCAATTTGAAGACGAGTCTTTGGAATATATCGTGACCAACCGCGATTTGTTGGAGCTCTCTCCGAAAATCATGATCCCGACGCTCTATGACTATTGGGTCCATGACCTGGAGGTTCTCAAAGGCAAAGGCAAATACGAACTCTACCCCAGCAACCCCTATGAAACGGTGATCAATACCCGTCCAGCCATTTCATTTTACAATGATAACAATCCGGACTGGCTCAATGTCATGATATTTTATCATGTCTTGGCCCATATCGACTTTTTTCAGAACAATCTCTATTATCGCCACACGTGGGATTACGACTTTGCCGGAGAGGCCCTTTCAGACAAGCGCGTCATTGCCAAGCTAAGGGCCGAGCGGGGCCGATGGGTGGATTACGTCATCGAATTTACCCGGGGGATAGATAATCTCGTCGGCTTTTTCGCCGAATTGGAACGTCTCTTTCCCAATGCCGCCAAAGAGCATCCCCAGGCCGTGGACTATTATTTCGATATCTTTTTGCAAAACATCAAAAAGGTCAAAACCAGCGAATATATCAAAGAGATAGAGCGATACAACCAATGCAAACATGACCAAAAAGAGCTTTGCGAGGAGACCTTCTTTGCCGAAGTGGACCGCCGTTACCCGGAATTCAAAGCACTGTTTGAAAAATATAAAGAACGAAAAAGCCAACCGCCCGTCGACCTGATGCAGTTCCTCATGGAAAACTCACCGGTTCTGAACAAAGAGGAAAACAAATGGATGTTGACCATCATGCAGGTCGTTCGCAAAACCTCACTGTTCTTTCAGCCTCAAATTCGGACCAAGATTATGAACGAGGGCTGGGCCAGTTACTGGCATGAAACCCTCTTTTTGCAAGATGACCGCATCAACGGGCACGAAGTGGATTTTGCCAGGGTCAACGCGGGGGTGACGGCCATGCCCCGGGTTGGGTTGAATCCTTATGCACTGGGCATGCGCCTGTTCTACTTTATTGAAGAGATGGTGGACAAAGGACAGCTTTGCTGGGAGTTTCAAAGCATTAAAGACAGTCATACCCGCAAAAACTACGATACCCAGACCCAGAAGGGCCGCCAATTTATCTTTGATGTTCGACAAAACTACAGTGATTTTACCTTCATCAATCAATTCGTCGACCAGGACTTTATCAACCGGAACAAGTTGTTTGTCGCCGGAAAGAGGCTCAATGAAGCCAAAATGGTCTGGGAGTACTACGTTAAAAGCCGTAAATCCAAAGATTATCGGGACATGCTCTTTGCATCCTTGTATCATCCACCCCACATATCCATTGATCACGAAAAGAGCCAAAATGCCGGGTCGCTTTTTTTGGTTCACACGTTCGAAGGAAAACCGCTGTTGAAAGATTTTATCCCCAACACCCTGCTGGGCATTGAGTTTCTCTGGGGTGACACCGTCGAGCTGGAGACCAACGAGGTCAAATCGATTAAACCGACAAAATCGGATCGCCTAAGATCATCGGACACACCGTCGCCCCAACAGATCAAATGGCAGCGGGTGATCTATACCATGAAAGATCGTACGCTGAGCAGAAGAATCGTTGGGTAACCCTTTAACATAAAAGGCCGATATGCAGGAATTGACCAATATCCAAAAAGCCATGCAGCACATCCAGCGCACCAAAGCGTCCATGGAGAGGCAGGCGCCCATTCCTTTCGATGCATTTCTCGAAAAGGTGATCCAGCACCCGACCCATATGATCCGCAATGTCTTTCAATTTTTCTATGACATGGTCAACGCGCATGTCGGCGAGGGTGTGGACGAATACCCCGATGATCCTGAATCCATTCGATATGTCAACTATGACTGCAGCCGCCTGTTTGTGGAAGATTCCGATCACCCCTTTTTCGCTGACCGTCTGTTTGCCAACCGCCTGCTCAAACAAGTCGAGAGCATGCGCCAAGGCGCGCAACAGAATAAAATCTATATTTTCGATGGTCCCCATGGATGCGGCAAAAGCACCTTTTTAAACAATCTGCTCACCAAATTCGAAGAGTACGCCAATACCCGGCAAGGCCGCCGCTATGAGGTGATATGGCGCGTCAGCTTGGCGGATCTTGGTCAATCATCGGTGGGCAGTGATACGGTCTCGATTCTGGAAAAGCTGCTGCAGCTTCAAAGGGAGTCGCAGCAGAATCAGTATGACCGCATAAAATCAAAAGTGTTGGCCCATAAAACAGACGGCAACATTGAAATCTCATGCCCCAGCCATGACAATCCTCTGCTGATCATACCCAAATCCCAGCGACGGGAATTTCTCGATGACCTGTTCAAAAACGATGCATTTAAATATAAATTGTTTACCAACAAGGAATACGAATGGGTGTTCCAGGACACACCGTGTACCATATGCAGCTCCATTTATGATGCGCTGTTCAACCGACTGCGTGATCCCGTGAAAGTTTTCGAGTCCGTGTGGGCAAGACACTACGTCTTCAACCGGCGATTGGGCTCCGGCATAAGCGTATTCAACCCCGGTGATCCACCGCTCAAACAAAGCGTTTTAACCAACGACATGTTGCAGCGACGCATCAACCGGCTCTTTGACGACAGCAATCAGGTTCAGTATATTTATTCGCGCTACGCCAAAACAAACAATGGCCTATATGCCTTGATGGATATCAAATCCCACAACATCGAGCGCCTCATCGAACTGCACAATATCATCAGTGAGGGGGTCCACAAAGTTCAGGACATCGAGGAAAATGTCAACTCCCTGTTCATGGCCCTGATGAACCCCGAAGACAAAAAGAACATTCAAAACATTCAATCCTTTTCAGATCGCATCGCCTATGTCAATATATCATATGTGCTTGATATAAATACAGAAGTTGATATTTATCGCGACATCTTCGGCCGTCATATCGAAGATGCCTTTTTGCCGCGGGTGCTGCACAACTTCGCCCGGGTGATTATCTCTTCCCGGTTGAGCCTGCGCTCCGACGGCATGTTGGAGTGGATCAAAGATCCTGAAAAGTACAGCCGCTATTGCGATAAAAATTTACAGCTGCTCAAAATGGAAATTTATACCGGCTTCATCCCCGCCTGGCTAAGCGAAGAGGATCGAAAGCGGCTGACGGCCAAAAGAAGGCGTCGCATCATCGACGAATCTGAAAATGAAGGAAAGCACGGCATCTCCGGACGCGATTCCATTCAAATCTTCGGTGATTTTTTTAATATCTATGCCAAGGGTGAAAGGTTTGTGGATATGTCCACCCTTTGCAAATTTTTTAAATCCCGAAAAGATTTACGCGCCTCCATACCGGATGGTTTTTTATCCTCCCTGCAACTGATGTATGATTACCAGGTGTTGCAGGAGGTTAAAGAGTCCCTTTATTATTACAATGAAGACCAGATCGCAGTGGAGATTCAGAACTACATTTTTGCGGTCAATTTTGAAATCAACGCAACGGTCACATGCCCGTACACAGGGGAAAAGATTACGATAACGGATGAATATCTGAAAGAGTTCGAAGAGCGCATCCTCGGTCATCAGGCCACCGGTAGTGAGCGCAGAACCCTGCGACAAGACACTCAGAAAGAGTATACCACCCGAAGCCTGCCCCAGGAGATGATGAACGAGGGAAAAGAGCTGCCCCAAACCATCCTATTTGAGAAACTGAACGAGCGGTATATTTACAATATAAAAGAGAAAGTCCTGGATCCCTTTCTGGATAACGAAAACTTTCGACGTGCCATCAAAGAGTACGATGAAGACGATTTTAAAACCTATGATCAAAAAATTCGTGAAGATATAACCTACCTGATGAACAACATCATCGAAAAATACAACTATACCCCCCATGGCGCCAAAGCCGTTTGCATCTATGTCATCGACAACGACCTGGCCCGCAAATTTAACCCCAATGTTGCATAAAAAGGGACTAAGGGTTCGCGCAATAATGGTGAAAACCATTATGGATAAAGGGCAAAGTCAGGATCAGGCGATTTCGGGGGGATCGTTGCCGGATTTGGAAGGCGAACAGTTGCTTGAAATCTGATCATCCTTTAAAAAATCATATAAACGACCGTGAAAGGCGCATTGAATCATGTCTCGTATATTGCGTATCAGATACTCGCTGGTGGCCGCTTCACCATCCACACGCAACCGAAAGGCCAAAAGCCTTTTTAAATCAATATCGTCTTTATCCCGATCGGGAACCATTCTCCAGATGCGATGTAGAATCATTTGATCAGGGCCGTCAACAGAATCGATGGAAATTATATTATCGGTCACCGACATCTCTCCTTTTCCATTGCACATTTTAAATGTTGCCGCGGCGAAACTCGATAGCGGTCAACCCCAACGTTATGATCGTATGGGCCATGGGGCGCATTGCCTGTGCTGATCACAGAAAATAATAAGTCCTTGGCAATTGGCAACCGGCAGTACCCAAAAAACTATTGCGATGCGCTTGGGCCACTCTACCCGGCAAGGGGCATTGCGTTGGGTAATTATAACTCCCATGACGGGGTGAGGCAAAGCAAAGGTTTCAGGGCGCTAATTAAAGCTTTTAACCCGCTCAATGCGGCTCACCACTTCGACAATTCGAATACCGTATTTCTCTTTCTCAACCAGCACTTCACCTTTGGCGATCAGTGTTTCGTTTACCAGCAAGTTCACCGGCTCACCTTCCAGCTGATTCAAACCGACGACCGACCCGCTTCCTGTTTTTAACAACTCATGGACCCGCTTGCGGGTGCGCCCCAACTCCACGGTTACCTTCAAGGGGATATCGAGAATCAAATCCAGATTGGGATAACCACCATTATCCTCAGAAGCCGCCGGTTCCCGGACCTCGTTTTCGGTGGCGGCCTGCTCAGGGGCATCAGCCTCCTCGGCCGAATCTTCCTCTTTTTTGATACCGGCATCGATAATAATCGTGTGCCCTTCGTAGTTAAACAAAAACCGCTGGGTTTTAATAATGTTCAAAGACTCCACACGAAAGTCGAGCCCATTGGTGATCGCCGGTGTCGAGAGTGCACACGAGAGCCCAACATCCACGAAAGCTGATTTGAGATTTCCGCCGATGATATTGCTCATCTCTCTGATGACATCGTACACCTCTTCATCGCTTTCGATCTCATCCTCTTCCATCCCCAGCATGGCCGCGGTCATGGTGCGGGCAAAATTATCATTCACCTGAATATTGAACAGGCCTTGGACATCGCCCGCAAAACTCACCGTGCCCACCGTACGTTTGTCCTCCCGAAAGTCGGCCGGCACTTCCGGGATGCTCTCGATCTCCATGGAGAGCATGGTGAAATATACATCGATCACTGAATTGATAATGGTGGTGGGGATATCCACGGAGTTGATTTTTTGGGTGATTTCATCTGCGGAAAGATCCTCCAGCCCGGCCAGGTTCAACTTGGCCCCTAGATCTTCTTCAATGGCAATATCGATCAATATCTCATGGGTTTTGTGCCGATAGATCCACTGGTGGGTGATACCCATTTGGCTGGGCTCAATCCTGAAATCTGAACCCCGGGTTATGGATGGGGTTGAAATCACACAAGACAAATCTGCATTTAGAAAATCGCTTTTTAGATTGCCGCTGATAATATTGGTCAGTTCGCCCAATACATCCTTGATCTCCTCATCCCCTGTCAGCGTTTCAGCGTCCACCCCCATCATCGAGGATGTAATGAGCGCGGCCAACTCCTGGCTA
>JASFKE010000181.1:0-7440 GCA_050118795.1 Desulfobacteraceae bacterium
AAGAAAAAAAATCGGTGGGCAAACTGGTTATTCTCCCCTGGGGAGATGAGTATTAACAAAAGATATGTCTGGAGAATCGTAATGGCTAGATGGGCATTGGTAATCGATCTGAAAACATGCGTCAATTGTTATGCCTGCTCTATTGCATGCAAGCAGGAACATTTCCTGCCGCCGGGAATTTTTTGGAACAGACTGGTTGTGGGTGAAGAAGGCGCCTACCCAAACGCAAGGAAGATATCCTACCCTATTCTCTGCAATCATTGCCAAAAGGCGGTCTGTGTGGATGCGTGCCCCACCGAGGCGACCCGCCAGAGATCGGACGGCATCGTGGAGGTTGATCCGGACAAGTGCATCGGTTGTCAAAACTGTGTGCTGGCCTGTCCATATCAACAGAGAACCTATCTTTCCGAGGCCCGGGCGAAAAAAGAGTATTTTCCGGGGCAGGGGTTGACCGAATTGGAGCGTATCGGAAAAATCCTCTACCCCTTGACGCCCGGGACGGTTGTGAAGTGCAACTTCTGCAAAGAGACCGTCGACGAGGGGTTGGCCAGAGGGTTGCGGCCGGGAATCGATCCGAGGGCAACGCCCGCCTGCGTAACGGTCTGCATGAAGAAGGCGCGGCATTTCGGAGACCTTGAGGATCCGGACAGCAATGTCTCTGTTCTGATAAAAAAGAGAAACGGATTCGTGCTGAGGCCGGAGCTGGGTACGGAGCCATCGGTTTATTATGTGAAGTAGGGACGGACCAGATGAGGGCAATCTGTTCTATAGGTGTGTCCGAAACAGCGTCTGCAATTGGAGAGGCATGATGACAAAAAGCAAAGCCAGCGAAAAGAGATCGAAGGAAATTTACGAAGACGTATGGGTTCACACGCAATGCCGCAGGTGCCAGGCGGAGTGCGCCTTGATGGCGCGCCGGGTTAACGGCGTGGTGGTGAAGCTCGAAGGCGATCCGGACTCGCCGGTGGGATCCAGGGGTGGCTTGTGCCCCAAGGGCCTGTCCGCCCTTCAGGTTCTGTACGATCCGAATCGTCTCAAGACGCCCTTGCGCAGAACCAATCCGAAGAAGGGAATCGGGGTCGATCCGGAATGGGAAGAAATTTCCTGGGATGAGGCGATCGGCGAAATTGCGACGAGGCTGAATGCGGCGCGGGACAAAGACCCCGCGCGTATTGTCGTCCAGCACGGCATTGTCGGTGGAAATCAGATTCCCGCCACTTATCTGGCGCCGATGCTGATGGGGCTCAGTTCGGAAAAGGGACGACCGACCCACATCAATTCGGCCGGCGGTCACTGCGGTAATGCCGGGCATTTTCTCGGCGCTCTCAATTACGGCGCCTTTGTTATCATGCCGGATCTGAAGTACTGCAAGTATATGCTGCTGTTCGGAACCAATTTCGGTTTCGGCGGTTTTCAGCAGTTTGCCAACAAGCAGATGGCCGAGGCCCACGTACGGGGAATGAAGGTCGTGGTGTTCGACCCCATGGCCAACAATGCGGCGAGTCGCGCCGATGAATGGGTGCCGCTGGCGCCGGCGACGGACGGTATTGTGGCCCTGGCCATGCTGAATGTCATCGTCAACGAGCTGGGCATCTGTGACGAAGACTATCTGAAACAAAAAAGCAACGCACCGTATCTCATCGATGATGAAGGAAAATATATCCGGCATAAGCAAAGCAACAAGCCGATGATCTGGGATGCGTCGACCTCAGCGGCAAAACCCTTTGACGATCCGAGTGTCGGCGATTTTGCACTGGACGGCGCTTATACGGTGGAAGGCGTTTCCTGCCGTCCCAGCTGGCAGGCGATGATCGAGAGCTTCAAAAAGGTGACCCCCGAACAGGCCGAAAAGATCAGCACCGTTCCCGCAGAGACGATCCGCCGGATCGCCACCGAGTATGCCGATGCCGCTCAGGTGGGCGATACCATAACGATTGACGGTAAGACGCTCCCCTTCCGGCCGGTCGCCTGCATGCATATTCGGTCATCCGGTACGCATCAGAACGGCATGCATGCCTTGTGGGCCATCGACCTGCTGCATCACGTGGTGGGAGCCGTCAATGTGCCGGGCGGGCTGGCGACCGTTACGGTGGAGTGCTTCGGGCATGAAAAGACCGGACGGCCGAACATGGCCGTGGCTGCCTGCCCGGACGGCTTTCCGCGCACGGCGGGAAAATGGATTTTTCCCCAGGGGGGGCCCTGGCCGGTTCCGGAACCGAAACACCCGCATCATGCCGATCTTACGGAACTGTTCCCCTGCTCCATCGACGCGCCGATACTCAATGCGGTGGACCGGGACGACGTCTGGAAAACATTCGGTATCCCGACAGAATACGATATGGTGATCAATTACGCTTCCAATGCGATCATCAACGGAAGCAACCCGGACGACCGGGCCGGTTTTTACAGCAGGATTCCCTTTATCGTCGATATCGATCTCTACAACAATGAGTTCAACGAAGGGTTTGCCGACATGGTTCTGCCGGCGGCGAGCCCCCTGGAAATGCGCGACTGGATGGGCATCCAGCACCCGTATCACAACCAGCCGCCGGGGCTGGACGAACCCTGGGCGTTCCATATCACCCAGGCGGTGGTGCCGCCCCAGTACAATCGAAGGGATATCGGCGAAATCGTCGTGGATATTCTCGACAAGATGGGGCTCAGGGCAAAGGTCAATCAATTCTATAACGGAATGCTCGGGCTGGACGACTCGCGGAAGCTGACGCCCACCGAAAAAATCGACTGGGATGAACTGTGCGACAAGGCAGTGACCCAGCATTTCGGAGACCAATACAATTGGGAGTGGTTTAAAGAGCACGGAAAAATCTCCTGGCCGAAGAAGGTGGAAGAGGTCTACTGGCGGTGCTTCAAGCAGGTGAGATCCCAACTCTACTGGGAATTCATGGTGGACATCAAAGCAAAGACGGAAGAGATCACCGATGCGGTCGGTATTTCCGATCAGATGTGCTGGGAGGGGCTCAGCCCCGTACCGGTCTGGTATCCGGTCCCGGCACAGAAGGCGGAAAAAGAGTTCGATCTCTACGCGTTTTCGTGGGGGGACGCCATGCATGTGAATACGAACACGGCGGAACAGCCGTGGATCGATGAAGTAAGCCAGATGGATCCGTTCACCTATTTCGTCCTTATGAACACCGATACGGCGGCCAAAAAAGGTCTGGCCCCGGGAGATCGGCTGGAGGTCGAAACCTGGCGGGGACTCAAAGTCCGGGGCGTTTTGCAGGTCAGAGAAGCCATGCGCCCGGACTGTGTTTCAATGATGGGCGTTGCCGGCCATTGGGCCACAGGACTGCCCATCGCCAAGGGCAAGGGGGTGAATTTCAACTCCCTCATTGAAACCCGCTTCAGCGATCTGGATCCGATTTGCGCCTCGCTCGATCCGCTGGTCAAGGTCAAGGTCACGAAAACCGCCGCACGCGCGGAACATCGTTGAGAACATCAACAATCCGAACGTCAGGAGAAAATGGATATGGGGCTTACATTGTTTATTGAAGGACCGCTTCTGGTCTTTGTTTTTGTTCTGCTGCCCACCGGTATTCTACTGCGGCTGGGTCTTTTCGTGGCGGCTACGATGAAAAAAAGACCACAAGGAGGGCAACTGTCCGTTGTCAATTCGGTGACCCGTCTTTTTTCCCCGTTTCGCGAGGCTTTTCAAAAATTTCCCGTCTACACCCTGCTTCGCTACGCGTTTCATTTATGTTTGTTTGTTTTGCCCATATGGCTTGCAGGGCATGTCTCCGTATTGGAAATGTCCTTCCTGGGTTGGTCGTGGGGGGCGTTGCCCGACGGCGTCGCGGATGCGCTAACGCTCTTCGTGATTGCCATGTGCGTTTTCTTTGGCGTTCGCAGGCTGGTTCTGCCGAGCGTCAGAAAACGCTCCTCCATTTTTGACGGGGTGTTCATTTTTTTCTGCATGCTGCCCTTTTTGACCGGGTATCTGCTGGCCCACGGCACCCTGGGCGGGGTTCCGTTCTTTTACAGGAACCTGTATTTAATTCATCTCCTTTCTTCGTGCGTCGTGCTGACGGGGGCAGTTTTTTTGTTCGTCAAAACAAGAATGAATGCCGATGCGTGCGTCGGCTGCGGCGCATGCGAGGCGAGTTGCCCGACGGGCAGCATCGCATCCGTTGTGGACGGCATCCATCGCATTTTCAATTATTCCCAGTTCCGATGCGTGGCCTGTGGGGAGTGTGTGAACGTCTGTCCTGAGGGTGCTGCCGAACTCAGGCATGAACTTGGATTTAAACGCATTTTCAAGGTGTTTGAAGACCTCCCCATTCAATCCGTCGAATTGTCGCAATGCGAAACCTGCGGTGCGCGGTTTGCGCCGGAACCTCAGGTTGCGAAACTTGCAAAAGACGACCATGCATTCTTGCGGTTGTGCCCGGATTGCCGGTTGGGAACCCTGATCAGGTATAAACCCGATACCGTTGATGCATAACGGCGCAAGCCGCAATTTATTGTAGCAACAGATTTGAGAGGCATCGAATAATGAAGATTTTTACAAAACCCCATTTCGTATTGATGGTCATGTTTTTATCTGCATGTTTCGCTTTACCGTCAGCCTTGGCGGATGCCGAGTCTCCGGACAAGGTGCTGATAAAGAACGATGGATACCGGCCGGATCGCAAGGGACCGGTCCATTTTTCCCACGCCGCCCATGCGGATAGTTACGCCATCCGCTGCGAGGTGTGTCACCACGAATATGAAGACGGCGTTAATGTCTGGAAAGAAGGGGAAGATGTCCCGGCATGCAATGAGTGCCATGAAACCGATGACGAGGATAACGGTATGCTTCGATTGAAAATGGCCTATCATAAAAACTGCCAGGGCTGTCATAAAGTGGAACCATCGAGGGTGAGCGGCGCCGCACCTTTTAACCGCTGCAATGCATGTCACCTAAAGGAAAAAGCAAAATAAACCGACAACACCGAGAAGCATTTAGAAGGTACTGTCCTGGAATCAGCGACACCATACACCGCATGGCACTGTGCAAACGGATCGCGTAGAGAGAGAAAGCTCCACCTTCTGGGGGAGGAGCCGCTCTCGATCCGCGTCCAGGGAAAACCGTATGCGGTCATCATGCGGACCCCGGGAGATGAAATCGCCCATGCGGCGGGCTTCTGCCTCTCCGAAGGAATTGTGGATCGTGCGGATGATTTCGCCAATCTGGCCTTCTGTGATGAAGCATCCGGCAGCGTCGTCACGGTGACGCTGAAACACTCCCGAAGTCGCCAGGCGGCCCAATGTCTGGACCGGCACGGTTATATCAGCCAGACCAGCTGCGGCATTTGCGGCAAGGAAGTCATTTCGGATCTTATGGTCGCGATCCCCCCCCTTAATGATCATGTGGTTCTCGACATCTCGAAAGCCGTGCCGCTTCTCGAGTCGCTGTATACGCTGCAGCCGCTGCGGGAATCCACCAAATCGTCCCATGTCGCCGCGCTATTCAACACCGATTATGAGCTCCTGTCTTTGGCGGAGGATGTCGGGCGTCACAATGCACTGGACAAGGCGATCGGCAAGCTCTTTTTAACCGGGAAACTCAACGAGGCCGTTTTCATGGTTCTCTCCTCCCGTCTCAGCTACGAATTGGTTCAAAAGGCCGGAAGGGCGAAAATCCCCGTCATTCTGTCAAAATCGAGACCAACGAACCTGTCCGTATCTCTGGCGTCGGAATTAAACCTGACCGTGGCCTGCCAGTCGAGGGAATCAGGTCTCTTCATCTTCTGCGGGAAGACGAGATTGAAAGGATGAATCGTTATGAAGATTATGTTGGCCAATGTCGCCGTGGCGGAAGAAGGCGCAGAATCCTCGCGTTTCGTCAAGGATGTGCTGGTGCCCGCCTGGCGCCGCAATTTCGACCTTGTCCGTCAGCCGGATACCTCCATCACGGCCCGGTTTCCTCAGTGGGGCATTACCGGGTTGGACGGGTTTTTCTTCAGCTACCTCGATCTCCTCAACGCCCAGTCCGTCTTTCACGCCGCCGTGCAAGCCGAAAAAGAGGGCTTTGATGCGGTGCTGATCACCTGTTTCGGCGATCCCCTGCTGTATCCCATACGGCAGGCGCTGAACATCCCCGTGGTGAGTCTCGGAGAGTCGTCGATGCTGTTGGCATCCTTGATGGGAAGCAAATTCGGTATCGTGACCATATCGGCCTACAACATTTTTGAACAAGAACATGTCATCGCCAAATACGGCCTTGCCCACCGCTACGCCGGCTCGCGGCCCAATCCGGAACCGGCCGAAGAGCAACCGCTGGCGTTGGTGGATTCGCGCAACGCCATCAGCGCCTTCAAAAGCGCGGCCCGCAAGCTCATTGCCGACGGTGCCGAAATCATCATACCGGGTTGCGGTCTGCTCTCTCCGGCGCTGCGTCTCGCCCCGGGAGCACAAAGCGAGTATCCGGACGGCCTCACCGAGGTAGACGGTGTTCCGGTGATGGATGTCATGGCTGCCGCTCTCAAGTCCGCCGAAACATTGGTGGCGCTAAAGCGCGGTGATTCGGCCTGGATCAGCCGCAAGGGGCTGTTTGCCCAAGCCACGCAGGCTGCCCTGGCCTCCGGCCGCATGGTCCTGGAAGATGACAGAATGACCTATTGGGATATCCCGGTTTGCACTTAATTGGATTTGAGAATACAATAGCGCAGCACAACCGCATAAATCGATGGCACCATAACGAATACCGGGCGTCTATCTCGCAACCGGCGGATTCGCGAAATCACATAGTATATAATTGCGCTCCATCAATATTGATACGGATGAAAGGAGAAAAGATGAAAAAGACAACGACTTTCTTATGGCTATTTTTCTTGGGTATTGTGGTCATCTTTTCAGGATTATCCGTCGTGCAGGCGGCCCCCAAAACCATTGAGTTGAGTTTAACCCATACCATCCCGCCCCATATTCCTTTTGCAAAGCTGACGCAGCAATGGGCGGACATGGTGGCGGAAAAAACCGGCAACCGGGTCAAGATCAACATCTACTGGGGCGAATCACTGCTCAAGGCTTCGGAATTTTACCGGGGGGTCCAAACCGGCCAAACCGACATCACCTATTATGTCATCGGCAATGATTGGGGATTGATGCCGTTGAACATGTTCACCAAACTGGGCTTCATGGGATACCCATCCATGGAAGTCGGCACCGAGATTTATCACAAGATATGGGATAAGTTTCCCGAGATACGGAATGAATTTAAAAAGGTGAGGGTCTACGGCGCCGAAATGTCGCCGCCCAATCACCTGCATTTTACCAAAAAGGCCGTCCGGGTGCCCGGCGATCTTAAAGGAATGAAAATCATCGCCATGGGCGGCTCCATGGCCGAAGAGATGGCCGCCATGGGTACCGCATCCATGGATATTAAACCAACCGATTTGTACATGTCTTTGGAAAGAGGGCTTGCCGAAGGCGTTTCCATTC
>JASFKE010000182.1:0-7418 GCA_050118795.1 Desulfobacteraceae bacterium
CTTAAAGCCTATACAGAGGGAGAGCCGATGATAGCCCTTTCAACCTCCTTTATCTCCACAATAATCAGCGACGGCCGTCAGTTGCTCAAAGCGCTGGCCCGATATGACATTACCCATTTTGAGCTGGATTGCCGGATTACCCGGACCCAGTTTGAACAGATCAAAGCCAACCTGAAGAATTTCCCCTTGCAGGTGAGCAGCCTTCACAACTATTGCCCCTTTCCCCATCTAAAACCCAAGCAGCCGCCCGGTGGAGACTATTTTATGCTCTCATCGACAGACCGGCAGGAACGCCAATTGGCGGTTGAGTGGACCCAAAGGACCATTGAAAACGCCAATGATATGGAGGCCCCGGTTGTGGTGCTCCATTGTGGTGCGGTGGAGATGACGCCTTGCCATGAGTCGGTTTACAACCGATTTCGAGCAGAGGGAAACACCTCTGAAGCGCTGCAGGAGTTGGTGTCAATGGAGATTTGCCGGCGCAGGCAGCATAGCACCGGCCATCTGGACGCCCTCTTGTTCAGTCTCGACCGTTTGCTGCCGGTAGCGGAAAAATACGGGGTGGTTATGGGATTGGAGAACCGCTATCACTATTTTGAAATGCCCGATAGCGATGAATTTGAGATGATATTCAAAACCTTTGATGGCGCCCCGGTGGGCTACTGGCACGACACCGGCCATGCCCACGCCCAGGAAATGCTGGGGATTGTCTTCCAGGCCGCATTGCTGGAGGTTCACGGATATCGCTTGGCCGGTCTGCACCTGCACGATGCCAAAGGGCTTGATGACCATCTGGCCCCGGGCCTCGGCCAGATCGAATTTGGATGCCTGAAAGGTTTGCTCGATCCGCAACGCCCTCTGGTCATAGAGCTGGCACCCGGTACAAGCCAGCAGGATGTCTCCCGGGCGGTGGCGTTTGCCCACGAGTTGATAGCCGGCACATGAGTTGCGGCGCAATTGCGGCGGAGTTGCGGCAGAGTTGCGGCAGAGTTGCGATAGATGACTTGAATGGGTTCCAAGTTACAAAGGAGGACCGAAAATGTTCAAGAAAATGCGCATACGCTACAAACTGCTCATCGGCTACTCAATCGTCTTTATACTCTCCATTTCCATGGGCAGTGCCTTCATCTATCTATTGGTTCGTGATACCATAAAAAAGAACATTGAAAGTGAGCTCAACAACACCACCAACGCAATTTTAAATATGGTTCAAACAAGCGCAGCGATCTCCATCAAGAATCGTTTGCGGGCCGTAGCGGAAAAGAACCTGGAGCTGGTTCGCTATCACTACAACCAGTTCCGCCAAGGCACTCTGACACAAGAACAGGCCCAAGAGCGGGTGGCGAACCTGATGCTCAGCCAGACCATCGGTGAATCCGGCTATATTTACTGTATTGACAGCTCGGGTATTGTCCGGGTGCACCCCCAGAGCCCATTGCTGAACACGGATGTATCAGACCACGCATTCGTAAAAGATCAATTGAAGTTGAAAAGAGGTTATATTGAATATGACTGGAAAAATCCCGGTGAAACAAAAGCACGCTCAAAGGCCCTCTACATGCTCTATTTTGCTCCTTGGGACTGGATCATCTCGGTATCGACCTACCGCAGTGAATTTATCCACCTTGTCAATGTGGAAGACTTCCGCAAAGGCGTCCTGGACTTGCATTCAGGCCCAAGCGGGTATGCCTTTGTCTTCGATGGCCAGGGTACGGCACTCATTCACCCCAAGCTTCAAGGCGTCAATATTTTAGAGACAGACGATCTGCCTGGCCAATACCTTTTGGAAATGCATCGGCGCAAGACCGGCAAAATCATCTACCCATGGAAAAACCCCGGTGAAGTTTCGACGCGGCTGAAACTGGTCATTTTCAACCATATCCCTGAATACGACTGGATAGTGGGCTCGTCCAGCTACCTCGATGAGTTCAACAGGCCGCTGAAGACCATTCGGAATTTAATCCTCGCCACAGTTGCAGCCACATTGATGCTTGTATTGCCGATCACTTTTAAAATCAGCGCCTCCATTACCGATCCGTTGCACAAACTCATGCACTACTTCAGCCAAGTCGGCACCAGCAGTTTCGCATCCCGTATGCAGCAGAGGTCACAAGATGAAATCGGTCAACTCTTGGGCTACTTCAATCGCTTTATGGCAAAATTGGAGCGCTACCACACTGACTTGACCAAAGAGATCGAGGTTCGACGAAAAGTGGAAGAGGAGCTCAGAGAGAGCGAAGAGCGCTACCGAACGGTTATGGAAGCCGCTCCCGACCCGATCGTCGTGTACGACATGAAAGGGCGGGTGACCTATCTCAATCCCGCATTTACCAGATTGTTCGGCTGGACGCTGCAACAATGCCTGGGAAAAAAGATGGATCATTTTGTACCGGATCAAGAGTGGGATGAAACCGCCAGGATGATAACAGCGGTGACATCGGGTGAGACGCTGACGGCTACCCAGACGTGCCGTTATGACAAGGCGGGCAATATTATGCATGTCAGCATCAGCGGCTCCACCTACCGGGACAGCAGTGGTGAATTGGCGGGAAGCGTCATCATATTAAGAGATATCACACGGTCCAGACGCTTGCAAAAACAGGTGATGAACATCGGGGACCGTGAGCGGCAAAAGATCGGCCAGGACCTGCACGATGATCTTTGCCCACACCTTATCGGCATACAAGGATTGAGCTCGGTTCTGGAAGCGAATCTGAGTGAAACCTCATCGCCGGACGCTTACCTGGCAAAGCAGATCGAAGATCTTGTGGGCGAGGCGGTTGAAAAAACGCGCAGCCTGACCAGGGGCTTGTGCCCGGTCCACATGGTATCCCACGGCCTTGAAACGGCCCTGCAGGATCTGGCCGAACATACGGCATCGGTTTCCGGCATCGCCTGCCGATTTCACTGTGACGGTGAGGTGGCCTTTAAGGACAACACTACGGCCACCCATCTCTATTATATCGCCCAGGAAGCGGTCAATAACGCCGTCAGACATTCCGGGACCCAAAAGGTCGCCATATCCTTGTCGGGGAAAAAGGAGGGGATTGAGATGCGCATCAGCGATGAAGGCAAAGGTATCCCCGTCACTGTGAAAAAAACAGGCATTGGATTGCAGATCATGCCGTATCGTGCCAAAATGATTGGAGCGAGCTTTAACATTGACAGCGACCCTGAAAGCGGCACCATGATTCAAGTGCTGATAAAAGAGGATGCATTGATCCCGGAGGATCAGCCTGAGGGGCGGATTGTTTAGCATGAAAACCCAAAAAAAGCGCAGAATCCTCATCGTCGACGACCATCCCATATTCTGCCTGGGGATGAGTCAGTTGATCAACAAAGAGAAAGATCTCGAGGTGTGCGGCAGTCAAGAGAGCGCGGCCAAAGCCTGCAAAGCCATTGCCGAGTTGAAACCCGATCTGGTGATTGTGGATATCTCTTTAAAAGACAGCGATGGAATCGACCTGGTCAAGGAGATCAACACCCGTTATGTGGACCTTCCGGTATTGGTGCTCTCCATGTATGATGAATCCCTTTACGCCGAAAGAGCGCTTCAGGCCGGTGCCCGTGGCTACGTCATGAAGCAGGAAGCCATCACCCAGGTGGTTCAGGCCCTTCGCATGGTGTTAAAGGGAGAGATCTATGCCAGCGACAGTGTTAAAGAAAAAGCGTTCCAGCGCCTGGTCTCCCTGGGCAAACCGGAGCAGAAATCACCCATCGATCTGTTGTCCGACCGAGAGCTGGAGGTCTTTCGCTTAATCGGCGAAGGCCTGTCAACACGGGAGATTGCCGACCGGCTCAATCTCAGCATCAAAACCATCGGCACCTATCGGGAGAAAATAAAAGAAAAACAAGGCCTTAAAAACTACACCCAACTTGTCAAAATGGCCGTCTATTGGTCGGACAAAATCAAGAAATAAGCTTTTACGGTTACCCACAAAGCGCCCTAGGTTCAGAACCTAGCCCGCCTGAGTTTTAATGCCAATCCAATTTCAGATGTTCCCCGATTGAAGAACGACGCGGTTGATAATAAATATGATTCACCAAATAAATTGGATCAACATTATGCCCTGCTGTCAAAGCACGGCGCAACGGTGAATCCCGACCGGACCAAAAATGCAACCCAGATTACGGGGCGGGCAGCGGGCGAACGTTGATCGAAGCCAACGCTTGGAAAAAGGAGAAGAGGATCATGAATAAAGCAATGGTCAATTATGATGTATTGACACCGGTTAAATTTCTGATGCGCAGTGCGCAGGTTTACCCGGACAAAGTGGCGGTGGTGCATGGCGACACCCGTTATACCTATCAACAATTTCATGAGCGGGTGAACCGACTGGCCCACGCCTTGAAGAAGAACGGCATCGGCAAGGGTGACAAAGTCGCCTTTATCTGCCCGAACATTCCCCCCATGCTCGAGGCGCATTACGCGGTTCCCATGATCGGCGCCGCCCTGGTCAGTATCAATATCCGCCTGTCGGCCAATGAAGTGGCCTACATCATCAACCATTCCGATGCCAAAGCCGTGTTTGTGGACAATGAGTTTGCCGGCACAGTGCAGCCGGTAATGGACCAATTGGAAAAGGTCTCGTTCTTTGTCAATATCTGTGATGCAAGCGAGGAACAACCCCTGGACGGCACCGACTATGAATCCTTTCTCAACTCGGGCGCTGCCGACCCGGTAACCATTGCGGTTGGCAATGAGGGTGACGTTGCCACCATCAACTACACCAGCGGCACCACCGGCCTTCCCAAAGGGGTCATGTATCACCATCGCGGCGCCTATCTCAATGCCCTCGGCGAGATCTTGGAAGCCCGGCTGGACGCCGATTCGGTTTACCTGTGGACCCTGCCCATGTTTCACTGCAACGGCTGGTGCTTCACCTGGGCCGTGACCGCCATCGGCGGCACCCATGTCTGCCTGCGGGCCGTGATGCCGGATGAGGTCTTCCGTCTCATCGAAAAGGAGAAGATCTCCCATATGTGTGCCGCACCCACCGTGCTGGTGATGATGTCCAATTACCCGGGCGCCAAAGATATGAAGATGAAACGCAGGCTCGAGATCATGACGGCCGGTGCTCCGCCGGCACCCCAGATCATCGAAAACGTTGAGGCCATGGGCGCCAACATCACCCACACCTATGGGCTGACCGAAGTCTTCGGCCCCCACAGCGTCTGCGCCTGGAAACCGGAGTGGGATGAACTGCCGATCCAGGAGCGGGCCGGACTCAAATCCCGTCAGGGCGTACCCTTTGTCACCACACAATATATGGATGTGGTGGATCCTGTATCCATGCAGCCGGTGCCAAGGGATGGACAGACCATCGGCGAAATCGTCATGCGCGGAAACAATGTCATGCTGGGTTACTACAAGGATCCTGAGGCCACGGATAAGGCCTTTGCCGGGGGCTGGTTTCACAGCGGTGATCTGGCGGTGATGCACCCCGATGGATATGCCCAGATCATGGATCGCAAAAAGGACATCATTATCAGCGGCGGCGAGAATATCTCCACGGTGGAGATTGAAAATGTGATCTTCCGGCATCCCGAGGTGCTGGAAGTTGCCGTGATTCCCGTTCCGGATGAGAAGTGGGGCGAGGTCCCCAAGGCATTTGTGGTTCCCAAAAACGGCGCCCGGCCTTCATCCCAAAGCATTATCGAATTTTGCAAAGAGAACCTGGCCCGTTTCAAGGCGCCCAAGTCTGTAGAGTTCGCTCAGTTGCCCAAAACCGCCACCGGCAAGATCCAGAAGTTCAAGCTGAGGGAGAAAGAGTGGCAGGGTCGCGAGCGCATGGTGAACTAAAGCTCGCCAAACTTGAAAACAGCCGGTTTTCCATCAACAGAATATCCATTCTTAATTAGAGAGGGAGGCACATCATGTCATTTTCGGTTTACAAACGCAAAGAGGGACAAGAGCAGCCCTATTGGCCGGCCGGCCCCTTCAAAATTCGGCTGCCCTTTGTTCACTATCGCTGGGAGATGGTCGAGTTTGTCCAGGCGCTGATTCTCTTCGTGGTCACCCTGGCCATGATTCCGCTGTTGCAGAAGTATTTGGGTTTGCCGTATGAAATCGCGCTGGCCTATGTGTTTGTGTGCGGCATCGGCTTTATGATGCCCGCTTTCCTGGGCCTGCCCCTGGTGCCGGGCTGGATTACGCCGGCCATACCGGTGGTGCTTTTGTACCTGAGCCAGTTCAAACCCGGACCGGAAGCCATCCAGGCCCTGGTGGCGCTGCAACTGATGGTCGCGGCGATCTTTCTGATTCTGGGCCTTACCAAGTTGAGCAGCAAGATCGTCAAAAACGTGCCGGCTTCTCTGAAGGCGGGCATCTTGTTGGGCGCCGGTGTGGCGGCGTTTATGGGTGAGCTCAAAGTCGGCGGGCGCATTCCAACGACGCCCATTGCCATCGGCATAGGGACCCTGATCTGCTTTTACATGCTGTTTTCCGCATCTTTCGCCAAGCTTCGCCGGACCAGCAAGTTGGCCGGATTGCTGGGAAAATACGGTATGGTGCCGGCCATGGTGCTATCCATTGTGATAGGGATGATCGTCAAAGAGTATCCCCTGCCCGATATCCAATGGGGCATCACCATCCCGGCATTCAGCCAGATGTGGGAGTACCTGCCCTTTCGTGTCGGTTTCCCAACCCTGGATATGTTCTTAAAAGCCATTCCCACCGCCGTCATTGCCTACATTATCGCTTTTGGCGACGTCATCGTGGGTGAAGCCCTGGTCCGCTCGGCGGCCGATGAAGCACGCCAGGATGAAAAAGTGGATATCGATGCGGATCGCATTCATCTTGTCACCGGTCTGCGAAACGTCCTGCACTCATTTTTTGCCCCATACCCGGGCCTGGCCGGTCCCATATGGACCGCCGTTACAGCCACGGTAGCCGATCGCTATCGTCAGGGCCGCTGGGCCATGGACTCGATTTTCAGCGGTTGCGGCACTTTCTGGATATCGGGATTTATCGCCTTGTGTATTCTCCCGCTGGTAAGTTTTTTCAAACCCTTTCTGAACATCGGCTTGTCGCTGACCCTGGTGGTGACCGGCTACTTGTGCATCATTACCGCCTTCAAACAGGTGAAAGAGCCCGCCGCCCTGGGCGTTGCCGGCACCATGGCCATAGTGCTCGCCATGCATGGCGCTGCCTGGGGGCTGGGTGTGGGCATCGTGCTGCACATCTTTCTGGAACGTAAACTGAGTTTCTCCAAAGAGGTGGCCACAGAGACAAGTTAACCTCGACACCAACGGACCTTTTGACACTCTCCTTTTTTCCGTCCAAAAGGGCAAGGGGCGCGCTGACAGCGCTCCCCTTGCCCAAGACGGTCAAAAAAACCCCACTGTTGCATAAAAAATGGTAAAAAGGCTAAAAAGCACCTGTCAGCATTGAGGAATATACCAGTGGTGAATTTGAG
>JASFKE010000183.1:0-7410 GCA_050118795.1 Desulfobacteraceae bacterium
AGGTCGATGATCTCAAGACGCGCACCGTGCAGGTGATCGAGGCGGCGCCGGAGGAGCTGGACCTGACAGAGGCCGATATCATCGTGGCCGGGGGCCGGGGCGTCGGCAAAGGAGAGGCGTTCGATATTATCCATGCACTGGCCCGGGCCATCGGCGGATCGGTGGGCGGCACCCGGCCCATCATCGACTGGGGCGACCTGCCTTACGAACGCCAGATCGGCCAGACCGGCAAGTACGTCTCCCCTAGATTGATTATCAATTGCGGCATCTCGGGGGCCAACGAATACACCGCCGGCATGGAAAAATCCCAACAGGTCATCGCCATTGACCGCAACCCCAGGGCGCGGATGTTTCGGTTTGCCGACCTGGGGGTGATCGGTGATCTCCATGAGATCCTGCCTGAGTTGATCTCCCGAATCGAGGATCAGAAATGAAACCATACCTTTTCAAGACCATAACCAAATTTTCGATGGTGATCCCCACGGTGATCATCGTGCTGACGGTTGGCCACGCTCGGGCGTCCGAATCCGAATCGGACACCGCGCAGGCCTATACCCCTGAAGATTGCATCGAGTGCCATCGCATGGGAAGCGAGGAGAGCGGGCTGCAAATCTCTGTCGAAACATTTAACGCCTCTGTCCACGGCGAGGAGGCCACATGCCTGGATTGTCACACCGGCGTGGTTGACGATGAACACGAGAGCACGGAAGGCTCGGGCGCTGTGGATTGCGGTGAGTGCCATGAACAGGAAAATCGGCACGGTGGCAACGGCCCGGAAGAGCAGCGTCCCCTGTGCCACGACTGCCACAGCCGGCACAACATGCTCACCAAGACCGATCCGGCCAGCTCCGTCCATCCCGAACAACTGCCGGCCACCTGCGCCGGGTGTCATGCGGCGGCATCCGGTGAAACCGGATTTTTCTCGTGGTTTCCCGCCTTCAGGATCGCTTCCCACAACAAAGCGGATTTCGCAGTCGCCTATGAAAAAGATAATTGTCTGGGATGTCACCAGGGCGCCGCCGCCCACGGAGAGTCGGAACCGATCAACGCCCAGGAGTGTCAAAAGTGCCACTTCTCTAAAGAGACGGCCGGCGCCATGTGGGGGGATATGCACCCAGTTGCAGATAGGAGCGTTCAACCGGCCGTCTTTGCCGCCGCATCGATCTATCAGCTCTTTATCGTCATCGGCCTTTTCGCACTCCTGGGTAAATTTCTGAATCTTTTTTTCAACCGAGTTTCCGGAGAACGAAATAGACCCAATAGACCCATAGAATAGAAGAGCAGGATCAAAGCCCCAACACCAAACTGTAACTCAGTTTTGAGGAGATAAGCGTTGAAGTCATTGTTAACCTCATTTGATTTGTTATTGGTCGTCATGGCGTTTTTCATCATGGCGGCCGGTCTGGCCCGGAGATGGTCCTTGTGGCGGGAAAAGAAACCCGCCGGCATCACCGGCGATTGGAAAGCTCTGCAGGCCGCTTTGCTCGCCCACCGCAGCATCCTGAGCAGACCGTCGGTGGGCAGCGCCCATTTGGCGGCCTTCTGGGGCGTTGTCATTCCTCTGATCGTGATCATACTTGTCCAGTTCGGGTTCATCATTCCCCATGCACCTGCCAATGTGCTCTCTTTGATTCAGGACCTGGCCGGCATCGCGCTGTTGATCGGTATCCTGGTGTTGTTGGTTCGGCGCTTGGGGTACGCGGATTCCGGGGGCCCAACGCGCACCTTGCTGCCCATGATTCTGATGCTGGTCATCCTTGTCTCCGGGTTCCTCGCCGAAGGTGCCCGGCTGAGCATCCTCCGGGCCGATGGATTCACCTGGCAGTCGCCCATGGGATGGTTTTTCTCACAGATATCCCCGGCCTCGCCGGTTTTTATGCAGATGATGATCCGCCTGCACTTCTTTGCCGTGCTATTTCTCATCGCGGCCATTCCGTTTACCTCCATGCGCCATGCCGTGGCCTCTCCACTGAACATCTTTTACCGGAAACAGGGCCCCAAGGCGGCATTGACCCACCCATCGATCGAAAGGGGGCAGATCGGCGCAAGAACGGTTAACGATCTCACCTGGAAACAGATGCTGGATGCCGACGCCTGTGTCGCCTGTGGCAGGTGCGATGAACAGTGCCCGGCCGCCATCTCGGGTAAACCCCTGTCGCCCCGCAAGATCATCCGCGACATCCGGGAGCAGATAGAGCAGGCCGGCACAAATGGCCGCCGCGCCAAGGGCGGGGCAGGGGCGACGGCACTGGAAAACGCTGTGACCGCAGATGAACTGTGGGCTTGCACCTCCTGCATGGCCTGTGTGGAGCATTGTCCGGTCTCCATCGAACCTTTGGATAAGATCATTGACATGCGGCGCTATCAGGTCATGGGCGAGGCTCGCTTGCCGGCCGAAGCCCGGCCGATGATACGAGACCTGGACCTTTACGGCGATGTCCAGGGCAAAGGTGTGGCCCACCGGGCGGACTGGGCCATGAACCGGGGGGTTGCGGAGCTTTTCAAGACCCCGTCACCACCTGAAACCGAATTGGACGTGCTTTTGTGGGTCGGTTGTTCCGGGGCGTTTCACCCCAGGAATCAGGAGACCAGCCGGGCCATGGTGAAGATTCTCAAAGCCGCCGGAATCCGCTTCGCCATATTGGGAAAAGAGGAGCTGTGCTGCGGTGATCCCGCCCGCCGTTTGGGCGACGAGATCCTTTTCCAAAAGCTGGCCCGGGCGAACATCGAGCGTTTGGAGCGCTATCAGGTGAAAAAAATCGTCACGCTGTGCCCCCACTGTCTCAACACCCTGAAAAATGACTATCCGGAACTGGGGTGCAAACTGGAAGTGCTCCATGCCACACAACTGGTCACCGACCTGATCCGTGACAAACGTATCGTTCCGAAATATCCTGTGGCGGGTAAAGTGGCCGTCCATGACGCCTGTTACCTGGGGCGATACAATCAGGTGTACCAGCCGCCCCGGGATGTCTGCCAGGCCGTGCCGGGAACCCGGCTCATAGAGACGGCGCGCAACCGGGAGAGCGGATTTTGCTGCGGTGGCGGTGGCGGCCGCATGTGGCTGCACGAAAACATCGGACAGAACATCAATGTGGTCCGGGCCGAGGAGATGGTGAATACCGATGTCGATCTAATCGGCACGGCCTGCCCCTACTGCCTGGTCATGCTGGACGACAGCGTCAAATCCCTCGAAAAGGAAAAAATCCCCAAAGTGGCCGATATCATCGACATCGTTGCCGATGCGTTGGGATAGGGATGACCGTCAACAATTCTATCACCAAACGAGGATGAAATGAAAATCATCGTCTGTGCCAAGCAAATCCAACACTGCTATGCGAGAACAGGAACATCGCCGGAATCACACTATATCCGCCCCGAAGACAGCATCTGCCGTGTCGATCCCCACGATGAAGCGGCCCTGGAACTGGCCCTGCAGCTCAAAGATGAATTCGAAAAGATCACCGTCGTCTTGCTTAGCCTGGGGCCGATGATCGCCGAAAACGAGATTCGCCGGTGCCTGGCCGCCGGTGCGGACGATCTGGTTCAGATCAATTTCAACGGGCAACCGCCTTCGGAGAGAGACCCCCTCGATCAACCCGATCCGTGGGTCAAATCGGATCTCATGGCCCGGGCCGTGAAGGAACTGAAAGGGGACCTGGTACTCTGTGGCAAGGCCTCTCTCGACAGAGGCAGTGGTCAGGTGGGGGCGCTGCTGGCCCATCGCCTCGACCTGCCCTTTGTGTCGGCCATCACAGAACTGACCATCACCGATCTCTCCATGGAGAGATCCGGGGGCACCCTTCAGGTGCAACGCAGCGCCGGTCGCGGGGTTCGAGAAATCATCCAGTGCCGGCTGCCGGCCGTTTTCAGCGTGGATCTGGGGCGGGATCTGCGGCTTCCAAAATTTGCCCAACGACAATGGGCCGCGGACATAACCCCCCGGCAATTGGACTACGGCACCGACCTCGATGCTCCTAAAATCGTCTGCACCCATCGTTTCCAACCGCGGCCCCGACCGAAAATCGTTCCCGCGCCGGACAGTCGTCTGCATGCCTACGAACGCGTCATGCAGCTTCTCACCGGTAGTAAAGTGGAGAAAAAAGGAGAGCTGTTGACCGGAAGCCCCGAGTCCCAGATCGAGGGGATTATCGATTTTCTGAAAGCCAATGACTTTATTGCGTCGAACAATTCAGACCCATAACCTCCCATTGACCTTTCGGCTGAGATCCTCGGCCCGGTATTACTGCCTGCCGGACGGCAAACGCACGCTGGTCCTGCGCTATCCGCTGCGGGCAGCCTTTACTGTCTTTTTTTACTCTTTTCCAACAATGGGGTAAACCGTCACCAGCAAAAGGAGGTCACCCATGGCCCAGGACAACGTCACCGTGATCGCGACATTCAAAGCAAAACCCGGAATGGAGGCAACGGTCAGGGAGGCCCTCGAAGCCGTGATCCCTTTGACCCGGTCGGAATCCGGTTGTATCAACTACGATCTTCACCAATCCACCGAGGATCCATCTATTTTCATGTTGTATGAAAACTGGGTCAGCAAAAAAGATCTGGACGAGCATCTGAAGATGCCGTACCTGCAGGATATTGTCGCAAAGGCCGATGATATGTTGGCGGAACCCATCGGCATCGCGTTCTACCGGATGATCAGCCAGCCGGCGCCATGAGCCGTTATTGGGTGTAAAGAAGAACTCTAGGGCTTGCTGAACCACGACTGCGTATTCAAGCAAATCTTGACCAGCATGAGCATGACCGGTACCTCTATGAGAACGCCCACCACCGTTGCCAGGGCCGCTCCGGAACTCAGACCGAAGAGCATTGTCGAGGTGGCGATGGCGACTTCAAAGTGATTTGACGCGCCGATCATGGCTGACGGTGCGGCATCCTCGTATCGTAACTTAAGGCATTTGGCCAATCCGTATCCCAGGCAGAAAATAAGCACCGTCTGAATAAACAAAGGAACGGCGATCCACAGGATGGTCAGCGGATTGCCCAAAATAACGTCTCCCTTGAACGAGAAGAGCAGAACCAGGGTGATCAGCAGGGCGATGATGGTGATGGGCGTGAGCACATGGAGAAAACGCTCTTTAAACCAGGCCTCTCCTTTGGCGGAGATAATCCAGCGGCGTGAAAAATAACCGGCTACCAGAGGAAGGGCCACATAGATGCCAATGGAAAGAAGCAGTGCCTGCCAGGGCACCGGCAGACGTCCGACGCCCAATAAAAAACCGCCCAGAACACCGTAGAGAAGAAGCATCGTAAGGGAGTTGATGGCGACCATCACCAGGGTGAGGCCGTCATTTCCCCGCGACAGGAAGCCCCAGACCAGCACCATGGCCGTGCAGGGAGCGATCCCGAGCAGGATACAACCGGCCAGGTAACTGCGCCACAAGGGGACCTCCAACACCTTGATACCATCGACAAGCACCACGGTGCCGGACCCATGGGCGGCTCCCACGGCAAGATCCAACCCAAAGGGCATCTTGACCTGATCCACCGCATCCGGTCCGATGAGTCCGTAGAAAAGTGTGCCGAGAAAAAACAGGGCAATGGCGTACATGGTAAAAGGCTTGACCGCCCAGTTGATGAACAGGGTCAGAAATACCGGCTTGCCGCTTTTCCCCGCTTTGATGACCTCACCGAAATCGATCTTGACCATAATGGGGTACATCATGAAAAACAGGCAGACGGCAATGGGGATGGAGACAACCGGTGCGCCATTCACCGATATGGCCATGCCATCCAAAGTTTGGGCCACACCTGGGGCGAGTTTGCCCAGCGCAATTCCACCTATAATACACAACAGCACCCAAACGGAAAGGTAACGTTCGAAAATACTGGTCATTTTACGTTCGTTGGTACCGGCGGCATCTTTGCGCATGGTTCGATTTACTCCTCTTTATCCGGAACCGCTATGTCAAGGGATTGGGTCTGATAAAGTGTATACTCAGGTCAGTCATGATTTTCAAGTAAAATTGGTTAGCTATCTGAAATGCGCCTAAACGTTTATTTGTTGAAAATGGTGGTGATCGGGATTAAATATGGTAGCTATTATCTGTAGCTCAAACGTTCCACAGGAGATATAATGGCACACGAGTTCGACGGTAAAAAATATGAAAAAACCTCTGCACATCAAAAAGAGTGGGGAGTAAAATTAATCTCGGAATTGGCATTGAAGGGCAACAAACGCGTTCTTGATTTGGGATGCGGGGACGGTGTCAATACGGCATTAATTGCTCAGGCGCTTCCTGATGGTGAAGTGGTCGGTATAGATGCCTCAAGGGGCATGATCGACACCGCAAAACCAAAGGAAAAAGCTAACCTTCGCTTTGTCCTTTTGGATATTGACGAGATAGCGTTCGAAAACGAATTCGATGTCGTTTATTCGAATGCGACCCTCCATTGGATAAAGGATCATCATCGACTCTTAAGAAACCTATTCAAGGCGCTTCGGGTAGATGGTCTTTTAAGGGTTAATTTTGCGGCTGACGGCAATTGCTCTCACTTTTTCAAGGTTATCCGCAATGCCATGGAAAAAGAGGCGTTCTCCCGTTTCTTTTCGGACTTCTCGTGGCCCTGGTATATGCCGACAATAGATGAATACACACAACTGGTCCGTCAAAGTGAACTAAAGGCGGCCAAAGTATGGGGCGAAAATGCAGATCGTTATTTCCCGGACACTGAAACCATGATCGGTTGGGTGGACCAACCGAGCCTTGTACCATTTCTGGCCTGTATACCGGAATCTTACAAACCTGATTTCAGAGAATATGTTGTCAATGAGATGATCCGGGAAACAAAGCAAGCTGATGGAAAATGCTTTGAGACTTTCAGGCGTATCAACCTCTTTGCAAGAAAGTGAACCCCAGGGTGAATTGCCGAAACGTCGGCCTACAAATACTCCTTGACCTTTCCTCTAAAAATGGATATACATCGGATATACATTTTGGAGGTGGCTCATGCTCACAAAAATTCAAAAATGGGGAAATAGCCAGGGGCTTCGCCTTGCTAAAAGCTTACTCGCAGATGCGAAGCTTGATGTCGGGGATGAAGTGGATATCAGCGTAAATGATGGCGCTATGATCATCACGCCGGCAAGAAAGATACATGGGCGTTATAACCTTAAGGATCTTGTGGCACGTATTCCTGAAAACTATGAAACCGGCGAAATTGACTGGGGAGAACCGGTGGGCAAAGAGGCCTGGTAGATGGGGACATATACTCCCAGGCAAGGGGACCTGATTGCGATTACGTTTGATCCACAATCGGGTTACGAACAGAAAGGGCGGCGTCCGGCTTTTGTTGTTAGCAAAGACCTGTTTAACCGAAAAACAGGCATGGCCATTGTGTGTCCGGTTACAAACACAGATCGCAGTTTTCCATTTCACATACCAATGC
>JASFKE010000184.1:0-7378 GCA_050118795.1 Desulfobacteraceae bacterium
AATTCTTTTGGATCAACAACATCCACTCCCTCTTCAGGTCGCCTCCCGAAGGAATCTTGACACCATTCAGCGACGTTACCATGCATTTCAAAAAGGCCATTAGAATTTGGTGGAAAGGTTCTTACTGGTACAGTTTTTTTTCGATATATCCCCTTCATGCAATTATTGATCTGCAAATCACCAATAAAGTTGACCAAATCTGATGATATGCAATCTCCAAAATAGAAATTCGTATCAGTTCCTGCCCTGCAAGCATATTCCCACTCCGCCTCTGTTGGTAGGCGATATTTAACTGTTTTCTCGAGCGCATTAAGCCTTTTTATAAATTGTTGGGCATCATCCCAAGATACATTCTCCACTGGGCAACTCTTCCCGCAATTCTTGAAATATGATGGATTCTCGCCCATGATTGCGAGCCACTGCTCCTGCGTAACTTCAGTTGTCTGAATATAAAATCCCTTGGTAAGGGTTACTAAATGCTTAGGATTTTTACCATGTCTGTAGATATATTTGCTGAAGTTACCATCTAGTGAAAGCCCCATAGCAAATTGACTTGGAGGTAATTTTACGAATTCCATACCGATAGAATTCTTTAAATCTATGGGAGCGTTTGATTTATGTCTATCAGGAACTGTGGAACAGCCAGCAATAAACAATACTATACAAACAGTGACAATAACGGAGTATTTATTGATTCTTAAAACGATCAATTTCCTTCTATATTCATTTAGCATAACTATATTTATTCATGGGAAATTCCCACTTTGCGCACGATTTAGTGCAGTTTTACCCATTTGGTGAGCATTTGCTCATAACAGCATTTTATATCCAACTCGTCATTAATATCATAAATATCTGATAAGTCAAACAATCGATCGCATTTCACAGAAGGACAACTCATATCATTTTGCTTACTTATGGGGAATTCCCCTGAAGTACGCTGTTTTACTTATTTTGGCACCGTCAGTGGCCTGAATCAATTGCCTATATGATAGAATACAGGATGGATATTCCAAAGAGATGGTCATCTCAAAAACCTTGAGGATCTGCAATTTCCTTGCTGATAATCCAAGTTCGCTTAAGCGTTCGATTAGCGAAGCATATCTAAAATTGGTCTGATTACAGATTTGTGAAGTGTATCCCAATAAAATATGGCTGGTCGATTCGACAGATACCATACCAGTACTTGTATATTCACCCCATTTTGTTGGGTTGGACTTAATTGAGATTATCCCAATTCTGATAAAATTACAGATATCATAATTGGTGATTGCCAAGCCAGGCAAATCTTAGAAAGGATTGTTCTAAAATCATCCTGGTCTATCGGCATTTTGAGAATTACCGTTGAACACCTTATCCACGACATTAGCACCGCGGATCAGCGCCTCATCCAACAGATGCGCATACCGCTGTGTCATCTCAGGCGTCTGATGATTGAGTAGCTTCTGCAGGGTATAGAGATCCACCTCGCCTGATGATGCTAGGTAAGTGGCAAATGTGTGGCGAAGGTCATGGAACCGGAACTTTTTGCGGATCTTCGAATCTTCCCTGATCCTGGACCAGATGCGAAAAAAACTGACCCGCCGAGCGCCTTTCTTATTCGGGAATACCCACCGACAACCAGGATTGGGTTTGATCTTTTCAGCCTGTCGGATTACATCAAGAGCGCACTTGGAAAGCGGCAGGTTCGTGGGCCGGCCTTTCGGATCAAGCAACCTGAAAAATCCGCGTTCGGTATCAACATCTATCCATTCAAGCCCCATGCATTCATTCTGACGAAGCCCGGTATATAGGGCAAATTTCACAAGGAGCGCTGCCAACTGATTAGGCCAGTGATTAAGAGTGGTTGTGAGCTTTTCAAGTTCGGATGAGGTCAGGCATTCAGTGACTGCATTATCAACCTTTGGCGGTTTAATCTTTTCAGTCGGCACCTTGCCGAAATACAAATCATTCTCAATCGCCCAGTTATACACCCTACGTATCAAGGCGTACACCTGCTTTCTGGTAGCCTCGGCCAGACCTTTATCCTCCATCTTTCCAAGTATAAGCCGAATATGCCCCCTAGTTATCGCATCCATTTTTTTTTCTTTGACAACAGGCTCGACATGAAGTTCCCACCGGTTTTTGTCATCATACCAGGATTTCTTATTTTTCTTGGCCCACTTTAGATACTTTTTCCAGAGTTTATCAATCAGGGGGGCAGGGCCGACCTTGAAATGCTTGCGCTTGGAAATGTCGGTCTTGATCTTGGCCTCGACCTTCTGGGCATACGTGAATGTCCCCTCCACAACCTCAGTGACACGATCACCGTCGGGCAGCTTTACATTTACCCAGAACTTCTTGGACCTGGCCAGAGACAGTCCACAAACCAGACAATTACTATCATTGGTCTTAACTTTTTTCCTTGAAAAATATCGTTTGCACTCACTACAAAAAATCATAATCGCCATCTGACAGGCCCTCACAAGAATTAAATTTCAAATTTCCATATAACTTATATATAACTTTTTGCAGGTCAATACGGGGTTTTTTAGGGTATTTGAGAGATTTTGTCAAGATGTAAAATGGTACATATTTTCAATATATACATTGAGTTAAGTCATATTTGGATGGGTAGGGGAAAATAGGGAAAATCGCACTTTCCGGCCTACGAATCCGTAGGTCGCAGGTTCGAATCCTGCCGGGCGCGCCATAAAATCAAGGGTTTAGGAAAATTCCTAGGCCCTTTTTTCTTGTCATGATTTGAAGACCCCAAAAACGGCCTACCTACATAAATGATTCAAACACTCTCCTGTGCGGCGTAGCCGTGTCGGAGACGGCAAAAGGTTCGCTTATGAGTTTGACCATGGATTGAGCACCTCACGCCGCTGGGTTCCATTTTTTCAGTTCATACTCAATCAAACATCTATAAAGGAAAGGTACGCGAAAACATTTACAGGGAACAAAATTGGGCCATGTCACGTTTTCAGGCACGTTTGCCGTCACGTTTTGATTCACGTTCGGAATTACGTTTATTATCGCGTTTTCAGCTACGTTATTACTAACGTTCTTTGGAACGTTTATCATAACGTTTCACGTCAGGTAGCACCCTACAGAAAAACCCGGCGACACTGTCGCTTTTTTAAGTAGGTTATCTTAAAGGCCCATGAGACCTGATTGACATCCGATGTTGTGCATGCCACAAGGAGCGTATGACTGAACCACTGAAGACCACTCACAAGATCATTATCGGCGATCCCGGTGCCATGTCGGAGATTGGAGACCGTTCTATTGATTTGGTCATCACATCACCGCCCTATCCCATGATTCAAATGTGGGACGATCTATTCAGTCAGGTGGATCCGAAAATCTCCGACGCTCTGGCCAAAGGCAATGGCGCTTTGGCATTTGAGTGTATGCATCAACAGCTGGATACGGTTTGGAATGAAGTTTACCGTATTCTGAAACCCGGCGGTATGGCCTGCATCATCATCGGTGATGCCACCCGAAGTCTCAACGGGCATTTTCAGCTCTTTCCAAATCACGCAAGGATCATTACTAAAATTGCAGCCCTTGGTTTTTCACAACTGCCCACCATCTTGTGGCGTAACCCCACCAACGTGCCGAACAAATTCATGGGCTCCGGCATGTTGCCGTCGGGGGCATGCGTCGCCCTGGAGCATGAATACATCCTGATCTTCCGCAAAGGCAAAAAGCGCCAGTTTGATCAAGATCAGGAAGTTATTCGGCGGCAAAGCGCTTATTTTTGGGAAGAGCGCAATCTGTGGTATTCAGATCTCTGGTTTGATTTGCGTGACAGTTCGCAGAAGCTCGATGACCTGACAAAGAGAAGTGGCGCTTATCCTCTGGAACTGCCGTTGAGGCTGATCAATATGTTTTCCATCCATGGAGATATCATTGCCGATCCGTTTCTGGGATCAGGAACGACCATGGTTGCATCGATGTGTTCGGCCAGAAACAGCATCGGGTATGAGATCGATCATCGCTTGCAACCTGCCATATTGGAAACAATCGCCGATATCCCCAATATTGGAAAGACGATTATCCGTAACCGGCTAGATGCCCATTACCGATTCATTGGTGAGCGCCGAAGAACGAAAGGCGAGCTCAAGCACACCAATCGCCCCTATGGCTTTCCGGTAATGACCCGCCAGGAGGAGGATCTGCGCCTGCCCCTGATACAAAACATACAATTTCTATCGAGTTTCAAATTCCAAATAGGATATGGACAGATGCAGCTTGAAAGTGCTGCTCAAGCGCCGCTGGCAACGGATGCAACCCCATTGAGGGTTCGCTCACGCCCAAATAAAGGTCGACAGCTAAAATTGTTTTGAACAGCCCAAATATAGGCTTTACATGGTGCTATTCATCCAGAATACAGCGAATCTTGGTGGAGAGCTGACGCAGGTTGAACGGTTTTTGGAGGAAATCAGAGGAGCTGGTTTGGAGCAGCGCCCGGGTTTGGTCGCTCATATAGTGGCCGCTGGCAAACAGCACTTTTATTTTGGGGTTGATTTTTCGAATCATATTAAAAATCGACTCCCCGCCCAGATCCGGCATGACCAGATCCAAAACCACCAAATCGATACTCTCTTTTTTCTTTTTGTATATATCGACGGCATCCACCCCGCTGCTGGTGGTAATAATGGTATAGCCAAGGCCCTTGAGCATCATCTTGGCGACATCGATGATGTAGGGTTCATCATCAACCAACAATATGGTTTCCGAACCCATTTCGATGGATTCGGAAGATATTTTTTCAAGTTCCGGCGCCTGGTCCGTTGCCGGAAGATAAATGCAAAAGGTACTTCCTTTGCCCAGCCGGCTTTTGACTGTAATGATGCCGTGATGATTTTTAATGATACCAAAAGCGGATGCCAGACCCAAGCCCGTTCCCATGCCAAGTTCGCGGGTCGTAAAGAAGGGTTCGAATATACGGCGCTTGGTCGATTCGTCCATACCTTTGCCTGTATCGGCTACCGATATTTTGACATAACGGCCTGGCGGCACCTCATGGGGGCGGACAAACACCTCATCCAACCATACGTTTTCGCTAGTCAGATAAAGGTTGCCGCCTTTTTGCATGGCTTGCCATGCATTGACAAACAAATTTACCAGCACTTGTTCAATTTGGTTTGCATCCACCATAACCGTCCATAATTGCTCTTCGTAATTGCACTGGATGGTTACGGATTTCCGTGTTCGGCCAAACATATCCGCCGAGTTTTCCAATATTTTGTTCATGTCGCTGGGTTTCACCACATATTTTCCACCCCGGGCAAAACCCAACAATTGTTTGGTTAAACGTGATCCACTTTCGACGCAATTTTCAATACTTTGCAATTTTTCGGTAAACTGCTTATCATCTTCAACATCAAGGTACATCAGGGAGACATTGCCCTGTATTCCCATTAAAAGATTGTTGAAATCGTGGGCGATGCCGCCGGCCAGAGTTCCCAGAGACTCCATTCGTTGCGCATCTTGAACGCGGCGCTCAAGTCCTTTGTCGCGGGTAATATCGCGGACAAAATTCAATGTCGCCGGTTTTTGTTGCCACGTCAGATTGACGGTGTTCAGCTCCAGCCAGATCGTATCCCCCTCCTTGCTTTTGACACGGAAAACCATGGCATGGGGTTTTTTATCTAGCCCGCTTAACCTGTTTTGCAGTCTATCCGGATAATCGCGATCATTGGGATGGATATATTCCGATAGCGGTTTTCGCAACTCCGGCATTCCGATCCTTTTGGCCATTTCCAAAGCCTGGTGATTGGAAAATCGAAAACTGCCGTCTTGGTAGATGAATATGGCATCTTTGGCATTTTCCACCAAAAGCCGGTATTTTTCCTCAGATTCGATGACCGACAATTGGCTCTCTTTGAGCTCCGTAATATCACGCCAATGCTCCACGATGCGGAATACACGGCCATCCATATCATGAATGGGATAGGCGCGAATATCCATCCAGAGCTTTTTCGATTCTATATATTTCTCGGTTTGGGCCGGCAGTGAGGTTTCGAGAATTTTCTTCGATACGCAGTTGCTGCAGGGTATGCCGCCATCGAGAAGGTCATAACAGCGTTTGCCAACCACCTCCTCCTCACTCATTTTAAAAAATTCATAGCCGGCTTTATTGAAGCGTATAATACCGCGCCGGGTATCCTGTACACCGATGATATCCGGTATGGCATCCAACATCGCCTCAAGAAGCAAGGTAGCTTCCTGCAATTGATTTTCGAACGAGCGACGCTCCCTTTCGGCGATCTTACGCTCCTTGTTTTCTCCGACCAATTTTTCATTGATGGCCATCAACTCCCCGGTTCGGCTGGCCACCAGCGCTTCAAAGTGATCTCGATATCGGATCAACTCAACCTCAAGCCGTTTATACTTGCCATCAATGGTGCGGAACTGCTCTTCGACCTCTATTCGTCGTTGCTTCTCTTTGAGCAGTTCCTCTCTGAGCTGATCAACGTTGTCACTTTTGGATTTTAGCTTGTGATATTTCATTTTGAATCATCAATATATTACAATATGAAAAACACGCTCACCAAATAATTTTGATTTATTTTAAAGTTTATATGCAATTTTATGGGACATAACAACCGGCAACTCACTTTTTTATATAATTTTTATCTTGCGCCATCCCATCATCGTTATAAATTAATTTGTGTATTGCCTCCCAACAAAGGTCTGGAATTCATAGGCATTACATTCTCAAGTCTGGATAAAACCCGTCGATATATCAGATATAACTAGTATGAGGGCACCACTATATAGAGACGAAGGTTTAACATAGGGGAATTGTTCAATCCCTTCAGGTACTTGTACGATGGCGAAAAACAAACAAGACGATACGTCCAAACATCAGGCAACACAGTCCGAAGATCATATTGAACACCTCAGCGATAATGAGAAATTGGCCTTTGAAAAGATAATGAATGAAATTGAGACTTCTGATACGGATAGCGGTAACTCTGAGCCGATCCCGGCCAATGGCAATCCGGCTTCCAAAGACGATCCAAAGACAGATTCGGATAAATCCGTAACCAAATCCGACGGGGATGAACCTCCCCCTGCCCTGGCGTCGGAGGCGTCATCGCCCGCCGAGGGCCAGAACTCGCCCGATGAGTTGGACGACGAACAGCAGGCCGCTCTGGAAAAGATCATGGCCGAAATCAACGGTGATGACGGTGATGATGCCACAGAGACGGAAGCGACGGCGCCCACCGAGAAAGAGAGCCCGCCCGAGACGTTGGACGACGAACAGCAGGCCGCACTGGAAAAGATGGTGGCCGAAATCAACGCAGATGACGGTGACGATGACTCAGAGCCGAAAGTGACGCCGACCGCCGAGGGGCAGAACTCGCCCGATGAGTTGGAC
>JASFKE010000185.1:0-7355 GCA_050118795.1 Desulfobacteraceae bacterium
TGGCCCCTGAGGGAGATTAATCCTTAAAGACCGTCCTGAACGCTAATTAGATATCTGCAAATAGGCTTATATGCGTCTATTTGCCCTTTTGGAGGCAGCGGTTTCGCTCAGGCATCGCCGTCGAGTGATGCGATGAGCAGTCTCATGTAAAAAAACTCGAATTCGATCATCTGCACATCTTTTCTGCGCAGCCATTCCGACAGCCATCCGAAGCGGACCGCAGGTACGAAAAGGGGGAGCAGGGCCATCTGCTCTTGGGGGTAGGCGCGGCGCTTTGTCAACGTATCCGTCAATGCCGCTATGAAATCCGCATTCCTGGCTTCGGGCGCTTCGGCACCGACGCAGCCCACCACCAGCGCGGCATCGTAAAGCAAAGGTTTCCATCCGCAAAATTCCCAGTCGATGACGGCAAGGATCCGGTCTTTGCCCCATATGGTGTTGACCGGGTGGGGGTCTCCATGGCAAAAGGCGGGTGGCACATCCTCCACCATCGGGTAGAACCGGCGGCGCAGATAATCGGCAATGGGTTCGATATCTGGCAGGTATTGGGGGGCGTGGCGCTCGATCCGCAGGATGAGATCTTCTATATATCCGGGCAGGGAGAAGACGGTGCCTTCGGGTTCCCAGTGCCGGCCGGCCATGGCAAGGTCCGCCAGAAAGTGACCGACGGCCTCGCCCCGCCACCCCTGTTTCCAGTAACGGTCCCGATCGAGGGCGACCCCCTGGATCATTGGCGCCAACTGCCAGCAGAATCCATTGTGGCGTTGGATCCAGTGCCCGTTTTCACCCTTGAGATAGGGCGATACGCAAAGACCACTGCAGTGAAGCCGGTCCATTCGAGCCGCAATCGCGGTTTTGCTGTCAAACGCCTCCGAGGCCAACTGCTCCAGCACAAACCGGTCTCCCCGCAAATCCTCGACAACAATCCGGTCCATGGCCCGCTCAGGACTGCCGGGTACGAATTCATGGGGAAGGATTTCAAAGCGGCGGATTCCCCAGCGCGTCAAGATAGCGCTTGCCTGTTGTAGAGTGAGCATCGGTTCTCTCCATTGCTTCCGTCACCAGTGGACCGCTTTTTATAGCTAAAAAGCAAGGCGTCGTAAATCACTATATCCACGCTCATGCTCTTAAAAAAGATCCGCCTCCACCATGGATCGGTGATGCTCCCGCGGCTGCAGGGCATCCGGACAGCACCGACATCGCCAGGCTCTTTGATGCCATCAAATCCGCTCTGCCGGAGTTTGCAGCCTAATCCCAGTCAAGGAGCGAGCAGTGGAAAAGGGGCCGGCGTTGCCAGAATCGATGCGACTGTCGTCAGCTTCATTGCCACAGGGCTCAGTCGGCAGCACGCTCGGTTTCAACTTCGCCCAGGCGCTTCTTGATAAGCTCCAGCTCCGTTTGCAAGGCCTCGGCCCGATGGGTCAGCGCCTGTTTTTCAAACTCCGGATCCGGTTTTCCGCAGGGTGCCTGATACCCATACGGTTCGCCAAAGCGCATCCAGCCCGGCTGGCCGGTAGCATAGAACATGTTTCTCCATCTGCGTCCACCGCCGGCGAATCCGTGGCCCCTTCCGAAGCCGCTTCCGGCACCACGGCCGGAAGGGGAATTGGTGTATCCCGGCACCCCGAATCCACCGCAGAATCCAGCAGCCCGTCCCGTCATTGGTCCCATTCCCATGGGTCCTGTTCGATTTCCTTTTGGCATTGTCGTGACCTCCTTTTCGAACATTGTTTGATTGCGTTATCATGGCAATGCCGCACTGCAGGCATATGCGCGCGTTTCAAGATATGCCATGATCGTTCGGTTCGCGCTTTCCAAACACCCGGGTAACGGAGCAGCCGGTGGCGCCGACCGTAAAACTGCCTCCGATACAGCCGAAGTTTTGGCCGCCTTGACCTTTTCCAACGCCTGCATCCATTCCGCTTTTACATTTAGAATCGCAAAAGCTGTGCCAAACATAAAAATCGAACAAAAGAGATCGTAACAATCTGTAAATGAACAATATATCGAATTATGGCAAGTGAGTGACAGCACCTTTGAGTGTCGGTAGCGCTACTGGATGGGATTCATATCAGTGCAGACATGCATCTTTGTAGAGAATTGGTTTTTCTGCTTGCTTTAATGCGCTTTTAAAGCATCTTTATTGCTTGACTCTTTTTTAATCACTGCCTGTATTCGTATACTGTTTGGAATTAACCGGCAGGAAAAATCGAAGAGGCTGATTTTTACAAACTCAATTGAGGCATTTTCTCAAAGGCTTGGAAGCCCGGCATCTTTTGCCGCACAATGGGTGAAGCGCATCTGTGGCGATACATGCCCGCACATTTTCGTTTATATGGAAATTGAATAGATGCTTTGGGATCGCCGCTTGAAGCAACATACCGCCAATGTCCACCGCTGCTCTTACAACATTGCCGCCGCCTGCTATGGATGATATTCTCCCCGCTATTTCATTCACCTTACGGTCCATCATATCGTTTTCCTTTTTAAGTGTAATTTTTTCAGGATGCAGGCATAGCTTGATATCTTTACGCTTCTTTTCAATGATAGGATACTTTCTGACCCTGATTTTAACGGGCTGTCCAAGCCCTTCATTACAAATCCATCCAACAGCTTCATGTTGATCCATTTCGGCGAAAGAGACGTTTAGCACATTCTTGACACCCACAAAATGGGCGACAAACTCGGTTTTGGGATGAAAAAACAGTTCGGCAGGCGTCTCAACCTGCTCTATTTTTCCATTGTGGAGCACTGAAACACGGTTTCCTAATAAAACAGCCTCTTCTTGATTGTGGGTGACATAGATTGTTGTCATTCCGATTTCCTGCTGAAGGCTTTTCAGTTCATCCCCTATTTTCTCCTTTGTAAGGGGATCCAGGCTGCTCATCGGCTCGTCCATCAAGAGTATTTGCGGTTCGGTTACCAGCGCCCTGGCCAAGGCAACTCTTTGTTTTTGACCGCCGCTCAACTGGTGGGGAAATTTATCCTTTTCATTCTCTATGCCCAATCGGGTTAAAAAATAGCTGACGTTCTCACCTATCCTGTTTTTTGTCATCTTTTGGGTCCTTAGACCATAAGCGATGTTGTCAAAGACGGTGAGATGGGGAAATAGTGCATAGTCCTGAAAGGCAAAACCGATTTTTCTTTTTTCCGGAGGGAGATTATTTATCTTCCGATTCCCAATCAAGACGTCGCCCTTATCCTGTTTGACCAAACCCGTTATTATGGAAAGGAGGGTTGTTTTGCCGCTCCCGCTGGGTCCCAGCAGTACATGAAACTCCCCCTTATTTGCGATTAAGTTTAAGTTTTTCAGCACCGTTTGAGTTTTCAAGGTGATGCTGATATCTCTGAGTTCTATTTTCAACGGAATTTCCTTTTCTTGTGAAAAGCGGCGACTACGGCATGACCCGTCTTTTGGCCCGTGATTTGAAAATCAACAGCAGTGTAAAAGAAAACACGGTCAAAAGCAGCGCCACAGCCAGTGAGGCGGTCAATTCACCCGACATTGCATTCTGGTAAATGGCAATCGTCATGGTTTCGGTTCTAAAGGGAATACAGCCTGCTACCATGGAAGTGGCCCCAAATTCGCCCAGAGCCCTGGCCCAGGTCATCACCATCCCGGCATAGATGCCATTTTTAGCCAGGGGCAGCATGACCTTTTGAAAGGTATAAAATTTTGATGCGCCTAGGACCAAAGAGGCGCTGATTACATTTTTATTGATGGACTCAAAAGCCTCCCTTGCGGATTTTATCAAAAATGGGGTTGAAACAAAAAGCTGGGCAATGATGATTCCCTTTTTTGAAAATATCAGCTCTATCCCGTTGTTGGACAGTATGCCGCCCAATCGGCTGTTGCCGCCCAACAGGATAAGCAGCGCCAGGCCGGCAACCAGAGGAGGAATCGAAATGGGAAGATCAACCAGCGTGTCGAGGATGGCCTTGCCTTTAAAATCTTTCATCGCCAGCAAATAGGCAACCGGGATACCCAAACAGCATGCCAGCAGGACCACTATCAGCGATGTCTCGAAACTGATCACTACCGCCGATAAAATCACCGAAGATCTGAACTGTTCGACAAGTTCAACCACCGAGGTCGTTGTAAACAGGGCCATCATGGGAAGTACAACCAAGCATACGAAAATACCTGAGATCAGTGAAATAAAAAAATCAAAGGAAGGCCCTTTCATCTATTTTGCCGCCTTGAATCCATGTTTATTGAAAATTTGCTTGCCTTCGGGGCTTAAAATGTAATTTGAAAGCTGTGTCGCTGCTTTTTTATGCTTGGCCATCCGGCAAAGCGGTATGATATCCGTGACGTTATGTTCAGCGGAAATGGGAACAATTCTAACCTTTGCGGACTGAACCGCATCCGCCCTCCACACGATGGAAGCATCAGCATTGTTCCCTTCAATCCATAACACCAACTGCTTGACGGTTACGCCCCGGGCCTTGATATTCATCTTGGATTCATCAAGCCTTGCTTTTTGAAATATTTTTACGCTGATTCCGCCAATGGCGGCCGCCTTTGCGTCGCCTAATACGATGCGGTTGTCATTATTCATAAAGTCTTGCAGCGATTTGATCTTTCCGTTGCCTTCAGGAGTAATAATCACCGGCGTGTGATAAGCAATGGGTGGGTATTTGAGAATGTCACCTTTTTTTTTTAATATCTTAGCCCATTTGGCACTTCCCGGAATAAAAAGATCAGGGATTTGGCCGACCAGTATCTTGTTGCCCAGCCTTCCGGATCCTGCAAAATCGTATACGACTTTTGTCCCATATTTTTTCTCGAAGCTATTGCCAATTTCACGCAAGGGCTGACGCATCCCTGCGCCGGCAAAGACCATAATCTGTTTGGATTCGGTTTGAGCAAAAAGGTTGGAAGAAATAAAGCAAAACAACATGGCCAAAAACAATTTTTTATGCATGAAAATTTTTCCTTCTCAAATGAACGGATGGGTTGTTTTCAAACTTTTTTGCTATAAACAGTCTTGAATCAAGCACCGTGCCAACTATTTCAAATAAAAGGGTATGAACTGGAAGTGCCTGAAACAAAGGAAGATAATTCAATAGAGGCCAAGTCGCCAGCCGTGTAAAACTAAAGGCTCACGCCTTTAGATATCGACACTAATGTAGAGCTCGACAAAAATGTCGAGCTCTACATAGGAAAAGATGTGATGTTATAGATGAAAATCCGGCATAACTATTGCTTTCTTAATTTGACGAGCGAGCTTGGCATTTACCTCCATAAATTACCATTGCTCTACTCACATTCCTGAAAGCCCAGCCCGGACGGTCGCCACCTCCGGGCTGTGGTTCTCTGTCTGGCCAACCCTAATATCTTTATATTTAATGTTCAATTTACCTCCGATGAATCAAGATAGTGTCTGCCTATATCATTTTACGTACCATTTTGACCAGGCCTGCAATCCGTACGCTGTGCCAGCCAGAAGATTCCGGGTAGATCGACATTGGTTGCCGGAACGCGGTACCGTCCAATCGTCATCAAGTCCATGGGGCCGGCTGGCCCAATCGTTACCCTTTGAGGAATGTAACGCAATGTAACGTTCTCATTTAACTTTCAGCCAGCCGGTGATGGGGATGTTTTCAAATGAATAGGTATGCTATATGGTGTTGAACGCTGCTGGAAAACCGATGTACAAAAGAAAAAACTCAATGGCCAGCCACCCTTTGGTGCATAGAAGGGGATGGCATCGAATTTGTATAATCGCATTGGGAAAAACAAATGACATGAGAGAAAGGAAATAATACATGAAAACTTTGATTGTGTACTCCAGCCAGACAGGCAATACGAAAAAAATGGCCGAAGCGGTCAATGATGTGATCGGCGGAGAAAAAACCCTCTGTCCGGTGAGCGAAGCTCCCGATTCTACTGGGTATGACCTGGTGGTGCTGGGATTTTGGCTGATGGCCGGCAAGCCTGACCCCAAATCGTCCGACTATCTGGCCGGAATAGGGGATGCCAATCTGTTTCTTTTTGCCACCCACGCAGCGGCTGCCGATTCCGCCCATGCCGCCAATGCCATGGAGCATGCCAAATCGTTGGCCCCTTCCGCACGGATTGCCGGAACGTTCAGCTGCCCCGGCGAGGTCAACCCGACGTTTTTGGACAAGGCCCTAAAAAAAGACCCGCCTCCGCCGTGGATCGGTGATGCTCCTGCGGCTGCCGGACATCCGGACAGCACCGACATCGTCCGGTTGACCGATACCATCAAAGCCGCCCTGCCGGAGTTTGTGGCCTAACCCCAGTCGAGGAGCAACAATGGAAACCGTTTCATTCGCCGATATTTCAATTGTTTCCTGCGGGACCATGAGTCTTGAGCTCAACTATCTAAAAAAAGAGGGCCTTGTGGATACGCCGCAGATTCTGTACACCACCCCGGGGTTGCACCAGGATATTCCTGAACTGGAACGCCAGTTGGTGCGGCGGATCACCAAGGCCAAAGAGAAAACCGACAAGGTGGTGGTGATCTACGGCGGCAAGTTCTGCTATGTCAATGCCGACCAGCCGACCCGGCTCATGCAAACTATTATCGAAGAACAAGGGGCCGACGTTGCCAGAATCGATGCAACCCACTGCATGGATATGATTGCCGGTGAAAATGAGCGCGACCGAATCGCCCAGGAGGTGGCCGGCGGCGAACCGGTGTGGTGGATGACCCCCGGCTGGATCAAGTTCCGCAAGGAGGTCTTCAAAGGCTGGGACAAGGCAGTGGCCAACGAGAACTTTCCCCGGCACACCGGAGGGGCCGTCATTTTAGACGGCATTGGGTATATGGACCGCTATATGGAAGAGACGCCCGAAGACTTTTTGGAGTATTCCGATTGGATGGGCATACCCATTATTGCGTATCCGGTCACTCTGGATCGCTTTCACTCCCTGCTCATCGCTGCGGCAAACAAACTCAATTAATGACGCACAACGAGGCGCCCTCCAATGGGAGTGCAACTATAGGGTTAACCCTATAGTTGCAAAAGTCTTTAGGGCTCCAGAGCCAAGGCGACCAAGGGCGAAGCCGTAGTAAACTACTGCGAGTCCTTGGCAACGCGGGATCTGGAGTCCTAAAGGCTTTCCCGCAGGGTAAAAAAGATGGCATACAATCGACCCGATCCTCAAGTTCGCCACTGGTTTATTCCTTGAATGTTTCTCTTGCATACTGTTAATTCAATGCTGACAAGGCTTTTAACCTTTTTTGCCATCTTTTTTATGCAACTATAGGGTTAATTTTGGTCCTGTTGGAGGGGAATGTTCCACTTCTTCATGTATTTCCATATCGCGGTGCGGCTCAACCCGGCCCGCCGGCCCACTTCGGCTTTGTTCCACTCGCAGGCCT
>JASFKE010000186.1:0-7348 GCA_050118795.1 Desulfobacteraceae bacterium
CAATCGAAACTAAGGAACAGGCTCAGAATGCAAAAAGGAGATTGATATGAAAATTGTCGAACCTTATGCTGAAATTTTGAATATGCCGGACCCTGGCTTCATCCTCAAGCATATCGAAAGAGCTGCACGAACTTGCTATAAATCCGAAGATAAAATTACAGATGGATCTGCTTTAAAATTGTTAAAAGCCTTAAATAAGAGTGGGCATCACAGTGTTTTCGAACATATTAGTGTCTCTGTACGGATTGTATGTGATAGAGGCATAACACATGAGATTGTTCGCCACAGACTTTGTTCTTTTAGTCAGGAAAGCACAAGGTATGCAAATTATTCAAAAGATAAATTCGGTAATGAAATTACAGTAATAAGGCCATTTTTTTGGAAAAATGATTCACAAGAGTATAAAGAGTGGCATAGATTGATGGAAGAGGCTGAAAAATCGTATCTGAATCTGCTTGAAATTGGTGCGACGCCACAAGAGGCCAGAAGTGTCCTGCCCAACAGTTTAAAAACCGAAATTATCGTAACTGCAAATCTAAGAGAGTGGAAACACATTTTCAGGTTGAGATGTCATAAAGCTTCACATCCGCAAATTAGACAGATAATGTTGCCATTGCTCAATGAATTTAGAAAGATCTTACCGGTTTATTACAACGATCTATTTGAGCTGTACATAAACGATATTGAGTTTTTTAGCCAATTCGGTTCGTGATGGTAAGTTATCAGGCGGCATGTCGCCGGGACATGCCGCTTGCTGTGCCCTAAAACTCGATATTCTTTGGTGTTCTTGGAAATGGGATGACATCCCTTATATTGCGAATCCCGGTTACCAACATCATCAGGCGCTCAAAGCCCAATCCAAAACCGCTGTGAGGAACGCTTCCATACTTGCGGGCATCTAAATACCACCAATGGTCTTGCAGGGATATCTTTTGTGCCTCCATTCGATCGGACAAAACTTCCAGCCTCTCTTCGCGTTGGCTCCCTCCGATTATTTCGCCTATACCGGGCACCAAAACATCCATGGCCGCCACGGTCTGACCATCATCGTTCAGACGCATGTAAAAGGGTTTAATCGTTTTGGGATAATCATAAACAATCACCGGTTTCTGAAAATGGATCTCGGCAAGATAACGTTCGTGTTCAGACTGCAGGTCTTGACCAAACGCTATGGCATATTCAAATTTTTGGTTGCTCTGCGCAAGGATATCGATGGCCTCGGCGTAGGAAAGGCGTTTAAAATCGGATTGAACGATGTTTTTTAATGTGGGAAGAAGCTTCTTATCAACAAATTTTCCAAATAAATTAAGATCCTGGGTACAACTTTCCATGACAAAACTTATCAGATACTGAATCATCTCTTGGGCCAAATCCATGCAACCGATGAGATCGCAAAACGCCACCTCCGGTTCAACCATCCAAAACTCGGCGACATGTCTGCGTGTATTTGAGTTTTCGGCCCTGAAGGTGGGGCCGAAAGTATAGACATCACCCAGGGAAAGCGCCAACATTTCAGCCTCAAGTTGCCCGGAGACGGTAAGGTTGGCCTCTTTTCCGAAAAAATCTTGATCCAACTCCTTTTGACCCGGCCGCAGTGTGGTGACACGAAACATTTCACCGGCGCCCTCACAGTCAGACCCTGTTAAAATGGGGGTATGGATATAGCGAAATCCTCTATCCCTAAAAAATTGGTGGACGGCAAAGGAGAGTTCGGATCGAATCCGAAAAGCCGCTCCATATTTATTGGTTCGAGGCCTTAGGTGGGCGATGGTGCGCAAATATTCATCCGAGTGCCGTTTTTTTTGCAAGGGATAGGTTTCAGGGGCCAGTTGAACGATGGTGACTTGCTCAGCCTTGAGCTCCCACTGCTGGCCTTTACCCTGGCTGGGCACCAAAGCACCAATGGCCACGACAGATGATCCTGTGGTCAATTTACGCAGATCCGCATAGCTTTTCAATGAGCTATCCGCAATAATCTGTATATTGGCCAAACAGGAACCGTCGTTGAGTTCGATGAATGAAAAATCTTTGGCGTCTCGTTTGGTTCTTACCCATCCTTTTACCATAACTTTTGAAATGGGATCGGATGAATTAAGCAGTTGCTCTATTTTTATTCGTTTCATGCTACAAATCCTAAATAGTGGTATTCATAACCGTTGAGGGACCCGGGTTTTGAGCTTATGTTAAAGTATTGGAGCTCCTTGTGTCATCCCCGGTGGCGAGGGATCCTTTCAGGTCATGTTAAAGCTTGATTTGAATTCAAAACTCTGACATGAAATCTGTTTTTTTGCAAGCTGCCGTAAAAAAAGCCGGATGGAAAAAAGATGCCTGTTAAAACCATTGAAGATTTGCTGCCATTTGTACAAAAACCAAGCCGTTATTTGGGAACCGAGGTCAATCGCATAAAAAAAAATCCGGATACTGTAAAGTTAAACATGGCGCTGGCCTTTCCGGATCTCTACGATATCGGCACTTCACATTTCGGTATACAGATTCTTTATAACCTGCTCAACGGACACAACGATATTTTGGCGGAACGTGTCTTTGCACCGGCACAAGATATGGAGGCCTTGCTGCGTGAACATCGTCTGCCACTGCCATCCATGGAATCACGGCGGCCTTTGAGCCATTTTGATATTCTCGGTTTCAGCCTTCTGTATGAGCTCAATTTTACCAATGTTCTCAATATGATCGACCTAGGCCAAATTCCCATTCGGTGGAAAGATCGGGATTTGTCCCACCCCTTTATCATTGCAGGTGGCCCATCGGTTTGCAATCCGGAACCGATGGCGGACTTTTTTGACGCCATGGTATTTGGAGATGGCGAAAATGTCGCTTTAAAAATGGCCGAAGCTTGGATGGTATGGAGGAAGGAGGGTCAAAAAGACAAAGAGGCACTTTTGGAACAGTGGTCCAGCTTGGAAGGGGTCTATGTTCCATCTTTCTTCGAGGCCGGCTATGATCAAAAAGGTTTCCAGCGACTGTCCCCTCCTAAAAAAGGCGAGCCCCTCATCCAGCGAGCCATTGTTGAAAATATGGATGGGGCCAGTTTTCCGGAGCATCCCATCATCCCATTTGGAAAACCGATACATGATCGATTGAGGATGGAAATATCACGTGGATGCACACGTGGGTGTCGTTTTTGCCAGGCCGGGATGATCTATCGGCCGCTTCGGGAGCGGTCCCCCGGAACCTTGCTGGAGTTGATCAAAACCGCGTTGGCCGATACAGGTTATGAAGACCTGTCCCTGCTGTCGCTCAGTACGGGTGATTATACATGCCTGACCCCGCTGATGGAGAAACTGATGCAGCTTTGCCAGATCAACCGTGTGGCTGTTTCACTTCCTTCACTTAGAGCCGGGTCATTGTCGCCGGCGTTGATGGAACTCATTCGGTCGGTGCGCAAAACCGGATTCACCATTGCCCCCGAAGCGGGCAGCCAACGCCTTCGCGATGTCATCAATAAAAATATCACCTATGAGGATGTCGAAAATACGGTCAAAGATGCTTTTGAGTTGGGATGGCATGTGATCAAACTCTATTTCATGATCGGATTGCCCACAGAGACTGATGAAGATCTGGATGCGATTGTCGAGATGGTCCGGAAACTCAAAAAAATTAAAGGTTCGCCAAAGCGTAAGGGGAAAATTAACGTCAGCATTACCACCTTTGTTCCCAAACCCCACACCCCTTTTCAGTGGGCGCGGCAAATTTCTTTGGATGAGGCCAACCGTAAAATTCAATATTTGAAAAAAAAGCTGCATATTCCCGGTGTCCAAGTCAAGTGGCAGAGACCCCCCATGAGTGTGCTTGAAGGTATTTTAGCCCGTGGCGACCGGCGACTCTCTGCGCTCATAGAGATGGCCTGGAAAAAGGGTTGTATATTTGACGGTTGGAATGATCAGTTTAATTTTGAACTGTGGCAGCAGGCTATGGAACAGTGCGGATTGAAACCGGATTTTTTTACGACCCGGTCCCGGGATTTGGACGAGCCGTTGCCCTGGAGTCATATGGATGTAAAAGTCAGTCCTGATTTTTTTAAGGACCAATGGCAAGCGGCCCACAATATGCAGAGCTTGGATGATTGTCGCTATGGCAATTGTCATCGCTGCGGTGTGTGTGATTTTAAATCGGTCGAACCAAAAGTATTCGACACTTTTTCTACCGAAGAGACCCCCGCAGAAAAAGTTGGAGAGGCACAATCCGGGACCTTTGTTTGGTACTGTCTAAAGTACACCAAGTTAGGGGAAGCAAGATTTTTCGGTCATCTCGAGTTGAGCCACATTTTTTCCCGGGCGATCAGAAGGGCGCAGATAGATGTCGAGTACTCCAAGGGATTTCACCCCATGCCCAAAATCTCTTTTGATGACCCTCTGCCTTTGGGAATTGAGAGCGAAGCGGAATATATGCGAATATTGGTATCCTCTTGGCATCAATGCAATGAAATAATTAAGCATCTGAACGATCATCTGCCCGACGGTATTCGGATTTTAAATTGTCAACTGCGCTCTGAGGCAAAAAAGGAGAGGGCATATCAAGTTCAATGCTTTTCCATAGAGCTCGTTAAACAAGATTTTGATCACAATTTAGTGGATGAGTTCAAAAATTCAGCCACATGGCCATATGAACGAACAAATCATAAAGGGCGCATTCACCACATTGATTTGAAAAAAGCTGTAAAAAAAATGATTACAAGAGGAAAGAGAACCGTGATATACGAAATTGCGCCTCAATGCGAACATACCATTCGGCCGGCGGACATCATGGCAGGGATTTTTAAAATGCCAATTGACGTACTGCAGGGGGCCAAGGTGGTCAAGCGCGATTCGTCTTCCAGTAAAAGGGCAGTTGACAATGATTTTCCTGAAGATACGTTTTTCTTAAACTTAATTTAAAGCTGGATCGTTATGGCAAATAAAAAAATTATATGCAACGATATGGCCCACGAAACACGTGTGGCTTTGGTCGAAGATGACAATATCGTTGAACTTTTTATTGAAAGAGCCGGAGCTGCAGACTCTACCGGTAATGTCTATAAGGGCAGGGTGCAACGCGTGCTGCCGGGGATGCAGGCCGCCTTTGTCGATATTGGCCTGAGCCAGGCCGCTTTTCTCTACGTCAATGACATTTTACCTGATAACCTTCAAGAGGATGATCCGCTGGTACACCATACAGGCGAAGATTGTTCCTCCAACGGATATACCGGCAACCATGCCAATGGTAATCACATTGAAAAACCAGAGGTCAATATTGAAGAGCTCATTTGTGATGGGCAGGAAATTCTGGTTCAGGTCGCAAAGTCACCAATTGGAACCAAAGGCGCCCGTATCACTTCCTACATATCTCTGCCCGGGCGGTTTTTGGTGTTGATGCCGACCTCAAATCACATCGGCATTTCCCGCAGAATTGAAGATGAAGCCGAGCGTGAACGTTTGAAAGAGATGGTCAGCGAGCTAAGGGATAACGGCTTGGGATATATCGTACGCACGGCTGCAGAAGGCGCTAGCGCCGATAGCATCTCTCAAGAGATGGTTTTTCTCAAAAAGCTCTGGGATGGCATACGGCGAAAATACAAGAGCGCCCATACACCGTCACTTATTCACCAAGAACTTGACATCAGATTAAGGGCGGTGCGTGATCTTTTGCTTCATGAAGCCGAAACACTGATCATCGATTCCCGGGACGGCTATCAGGACATTCTATCATTTCTGGATACTTTCAGGCCTAATTTGAAGAGTTCTGTGGAGTTGTATGAAGGCGGCGAACCCATTTTTGACGCTAAAAATCTGGAAGGTGATATTTCCAGGGCATTAAAAAAGAAAGTCTGGCTTAAATCAGGTGGCTATATCGTCATCGAGCATACCGAAGCACTTGTGGCCATCGATGTAAACACAGGCCGTTATGTTGGAAAGCACAATCTCGAAGAGACCATTCTAAAAACCAACCTCGAGGCGGTGAAGGAGATCGCCTATCAAATCAGGCTCAGAGATATCGGGGGCATCATCATCATCGATTTTATCGACATGGAAAAAAAATCCAATCAGGAGAAAGTTTTCAATGCCCTTAGCGATGCTTTTGCCAAAGACCGAAGCAAAACGCATATTTTGCCCATTTCTGATATGGGGCTTATTCAAATGACCCGAAAGCGTATACGCAAGCCGCTCTCCCGTCTCATGTGCGAGCCATGTTTCTACTGTGAAGGCGAGGGGCAGCTTCTCTCCGGGCAAACCCTTTGTTACAATATTTATCGCGAGACCTTACGAAATTCCCATGAAATCGGCGGGACGGGGATCACATTGCGTGTAAACCCCCAGATTGCAGACCTGCTCCATGGCGAGGAGAATCATCTGATCACTTCATTGGAGAATCGGTTAAGCAAGCGAATTACCATATACCCCGACAAACGATTTCATATAGAGGAATTCGATCTGTTTGAAACATTGAGAAGGTAAAATGCTTTTACAACACTATGGCCTATGATATACCCGAAGCGGTTGAGATGCTTATAATATTGCGGTAAAGCAGATACAATGGACAATACCACAGCCACTGAGATAATTGGGTGTTGACAATAATTGACTGGTGTGATTATGTTCGTAGGTTGAACGATTATACCTTGAACGCATATTGGGCATATACAGCATCCTTGGGTGACTGACACCCGCATAAGGTACTTAAGATATAAAGGAAAAGGAAAATGAAGAGAACATTTCAACCGAGCAGAATTAAAAGAGCACGAAATCACGGCTTCCGTTCTCGAATGGCGACCAAAGCCGGTAGACGCATCATCAATCGCCGTCGTGCAAAAGGTCGTAAACGCTTGGCATTGTAACTGAAATCACATTGGCGTGTGGCTGCTCGCGCTAACACCACCTGTAGGTGGATTAAAACTCAGTGGAACGAGAAAATAGAGTTTCTTCATCGAGAAACACATTTACCAAAGGCGACAGGCTGCTTCATCGATCGGACTTTGTCCGTTTGTCGAAGGACGGAAAACGGTTTCAGAACCGATATTTCATTGCTTACTGTTGTAAAAACAATTTTGGCCGGAGTCGCCTCGGCATCACGGTTACGCGCAGGGTGGGAAAGGCCGCAAAGCGCAACCGTATCAAGCGTTTGGCTCGGGAGTATTTTAGACAGAACCGGCACATTTTTCAAGAGTATTGGGACATCAACATCATCGCCAAAAAAGAGAGTGTTGAGCTTCCCAATAAACGCACGATATCATCATTGGAAAATATTTTTGCTCGAATCGCAACATATCAGCCGAATTGAATCATGGACCATATGGGCCGTAACCTTGCTGATACGCTGTTATCAATTGGTGTTGTCACCGTTGCTCGGTTCT
>JASFKE010000187.1:0-7342 GCA_050118795.1 Desulfobacteraceae bacterium
TTCTGTCCGGTATCATTGTCACGGCCATCTTGTCGGCGGGGATCAGTTTCCTGAAATACATGGCCGATGAACAGGTGGCTGTCATCATCTTCTGGCTCATGGGCAGCTTTGCATCGAAAACCTGGATGGACGTAGGGTTGACCGCCGGGGTGATCAGCGCCGGCACACTCGTCTGCCTGTTTTTTTCAAGGGACCTGAACATGATCGCCCTGGGGCGCCGATCGGCGGCCGCCCTTGGCGTGGATACCCGCCGGACCACGCTCATTTTGCTGGTAACCGCCTCCATGATGGCGGCGGTGTGTGTCTCGGTATCGGGAATCATCGGATTTGTGGGCCTGCTGGTGCCCCATATGATGCGGGCGGTGACGGGACCGGACAACCGGGTGCTGATTCCCATCTCCATGACAGTGGGGGCCACCCTCCTTCTTTTCGGCGACACCGTGACCCGGGCCGTGCTGCCCCATGAGATTCCCATCGGCGTGCTGACGGCACTGATCGGTGGTCCGTTCTTTTGCTACATTTTCCGGAGGCGGCAACGGGGAAGGAGCCGTTTTTAAGGTGTCTTTTGAACTCAAGCAGATATCTTTCGCCTACGATGGCAAACAGCTCTTCGACAGACTGTCTCTCACCCTCCATCCGGGGAAATTTTACGGCATTCTGGGACCCAACGGATGCGGAAAGACCACCTTGCTGGACCTGCTGATGCGCCATCGTCTTCCGGGTGGCGGCAGGATCTTGTTCCAGGGAGAAGCTCTGGGAGCTTATTCCAGAAGAGCTCTCGCGCGCAAAGTGGCACTGGTCCCCCAGGAGTATGACATCCGTTTTCCATTCACATCCCAGGAGGTCGTGATGATGGGAAGATATCCCTACCTGCCGCGCTTCTCCCGGCCGTCCGGGCAGGACATGGCCAAGGTGGAGACCGTGCTGGAGAAAACCCAGACAGCCCGGATGAAAGATCGCCTGGTCACCGAACTGAGCAGCGGCGAACGGCAGCGCGTGGTTTTTGCCCGGGCGCTGGCCCAGGACACCGACGTACTTCTGCTGGATGAGGCGACCTCTCACCTGGACATCGAACACGCTCTCGGGCTCCTTGAAATAGCGGCCCGGGGGGTCAGACGGGAAGAGAAAACGATTATTGCCGTCTTTCATGATCTGAACCTGGCGGCGACATTCTGCGATGAGCTCCTGCTGATCCGGGACGGGGCTCTTTTTTCACAAGGGCCGGTGGCACAGGTATTGACGCCGGAAAACATAAAAGCCGTGTTCAATGTGCCCTCCAAGGTTGTCTTCGATCCGGATGCCGGTGGACACCAGGTGACCTACATGCGCCAGGGGAGTTGTTTACAGCAATGAACTCATTTAAAGACCAAGGCGTGAAGCTGTTCGTCTATCGTTGCCTGCTCATGGCGGCAATCGTGTTATGGGCCGCGCCCGCCGCAACCGGACAAAACCTGCCCCGGAGCGCATCGACGGTCGGCGGCACCCTGGATCGGGTGATCGACAAGGCCGGACGGGAAATCCGCACCACTTTGCCATTTCACCGCATCATCTCCCTTTACGGCGCCCACACTGAAAATCTTTTTGCCCTGGGGCTGGACACGCAAATCGTAGGCGTCTCCCGCAATGAGGTGTTTCCCAACGGGGCGCTGGACAAACCGGACTTCTCCTATCATGACGATCCCGAACGGTTTCTGGCGGCCAAGCCGGACCTGGTGCTGATCCGGCCCATGATCGACCGGGGGTATCCTCAGCTTGTGAAACGCCTTGAAAAGAGCGGCATCGCCGTGGTCTCCCTTCAGCCCGGCAGCATTCCGGAGATGTATCGGTACTGGGAGGCGCTGGGCATGCTCACCGGCAGGCTGGCCCAAGCAAGGGAGCTGATTCGCAGGTTCAAGCAGGCGGCCATGGATTTCCAAAGCGCAGCCCGATCGGTCACCGTGCGCAAAAGAGTTTACTTTGAGGCCATTCACAGCAAAATGAAAACCTTCGCCCCGCAAACCATGCCGATTTTCCTGCTGGAGACCGTCGGCGGGGAGCATGTGGCGACCGGAGCGCAATCGGTGAGGGGAACCAATATCGCAGCCTTTGGAAAAGAGAGAATCCTGGCTGCAGGCCCCACCATCGATACTTATTTGGCCCAGTTCGGCGTGATGAACCGGCCGCGGCTTGAAGATATCTACAACGAGCCGGGATTCCAGGTCATCAAGGCGGTCCAAAACAAACATGTCTACCTGGTCGACGAGACCATCGTCTCCCGGCCCACCTTCCGGCTATTGAACGGCATGCTCGAGATCGGCGTCAGGCTCTATCCGGAGATTTTTTGCGCCGACGGCGCCCGGATACTGAAAACCGCCAGCGAAGGCAAACCGGATCTACTGAGCCCGATCCCACGGGCTGCATGCCAGCAGAAAGAGGTGCATCATTAAAGGCATCGTCATTGCGGGCACCCACAGCGGGGCCGGAAAAACCACAGTGACCCTGGCGATTATGTCAGCTCTGATACGGCGCGGATTGACCGTGGCCCCCTTCAAGGTGGGCCCGGACTATATCGATCCGGGGCACCACAGCCGCATCACGGGCCGGGTCAGCCGGAACCTGGATGGCTGGATGCTGCCCCAAGACTACAACAGGGACAATTTCCTGAAAAACGCTATGGGGGCGGACGTGGCAGTGGTTGAAGGGGTCATGGGCCTTTTCGACGGCTACGACGGCAAAAGCGAGGCCGGCTCCACCGCCCAGATGGCCAAATGGCTCGAGCTGCCGGTGATACTCGTCGTGGACGCCCGCAGCATGGCCCGCAGCGCGGCCGCGCTGATACAGGGGTTTGAGCGCTTCGACGGCGATCTGGATTTCGCCGGCGTAATCTTCAACCGTGTGGGCAGCGCCCACCATTTAGCCTATCTGAAAGATGCCCTGGCCGGCAATGTGGCCATGCCCTGCCTGGGGGCCATACCGCGAAACGAATCCGTGGCCATACCGGAGCGGCACCTGGGTCTGGTCACCCGTCAGGAGCATTCGGTGTCGCCGCAGAGCGTCGACGCACTGGCCGATCTTGTGGACCATCACGTCGATATGGATGCCCTGCTCCACCGACTGCCCGATAGATCGTCTGCCTTGCCCACCGCTTGCGGTCCCGAAAAAAACCCCGGCCGCCCGGTCCGGATCGGCGTCGCCATGGACAAGGCCTTTTGCTTTTACTACCGGGAAAATCTGGAGGCACTCGAAAATGCCGGCGCGGAGCTGGTCTTCTTTTCCCCCATGGAAGATGAATCGCTCCCCGCAAGTATCGACGGCCTCTATTTTGGAGGCGGTTATCCGGAGGTCCATGCCGCTGCACTCTCGAGCAGAGAATCCTTAAGGTCTGAGATTCGAGAAAAGAGTGCGTCGGCAATGCCCATCTACGGCGAATGCGGCGGTTTTATGTACCTGTGCCGGGAAATAGAGGACCTCAACGGCAAACAATTCGAGATGACCGGCTGTTTCCCGTTTTCAGTTCGCATGCTCCCGCGGCTCAAGGCCATGGGGTATCGCCAAGTGACCTTCGACCGGGAGCTGCCCCTGGGCCCCGGCGGCATGAGCGTGCGCGGCCATGAATTTCACTACTCGGAAATCGTGTCGGACAAAAGTCGATTTGAGACCGTATACCGGGTGGCCGACCGCGCCGGCAGGGATAAAGCCCGTGAAGGGTATCTCACGGGCCGGACACTGGGCAGCTACTTTCATTTGCATTTTGGCAGTTGTCAGCAAACGGCCGCATCGTTTGTTGCCGCAAGCAGAACATACCGGGGGGAAAGGAGCGTTTCCGAAAGATGCGACCGGAAGAGATAGAAGCACAGAGCTTTGAGATCATCGAACAAGAGGCAGGCGCCCATGGGTTGGCCCCTCGAAAGTGGCAGGTGGTGCGGCGCATGATCCACACCTCGGCCGATTTCGACTACCTCAAAACGGTCCGGTTCCACAAAGAGGCCATCGATGCGGGACTGGCCTCCATCAAACAGGGAAAAACCATCTTCACGGACACCAATATGGCCCGCATCGGAATCCGGAAAAACGACCTGGCCGCCTATGGCTGCGAGGTGCGCTGTTTGATGAGCGATCCGGATGTGGCCCGCATGGCGGCCGATACCGGTTCGACCCGGGCCAAAGCGGCTGTGGACTGCGCGGCCCGGATGATGGACGGCGGCATCTATGTGGTGGGAAACGCGCCCACGGCGCTGTTGCGGCTCATCGAGTTGATCGGTCGGGGCAGGGCCGCTCCGGCGCTGGTGGTCGGGCTGCCCGTGGGCTTCGTCAATGCGGCCGAGTCCAAAGCGGCGTTGCTGGAGACACAGATACCCTATATTACCAATATCGGCCGCAAAGGCGGGTCCAATCTGGCCGCCAGCGTGGTGAACGCCCTGATCATCATGGCCGCATCGAACACAGGAGAGGCAGATGACGAAAAAAACTGAACACGGTACGCTTTACGGCATCGGCGTCGGCCCGGGAGATCCGGAGCTGATCCCGGTCAAGGCGGTGAAGATCCTGAAAAATGTGGATGTGATCTTTGCGGCGGCGTCCAGCAAGAACAACCACAGCCGGGCCGTGAATATCGCCGGAGCGTATATTCCGGCCGCCACCCGCCTGCAGATACTGCCGTTTCCCATGTGCAAGGACGAGGCGGAGAAGGCCGCGGCCTGGAAAAGCCATGCCGGATCCATTCTGGCGGTTCTTCAAGATGGCCTGGATGCCGCATTTCTCACCCTCGGCGATCCGCTCACCTACGCCACCTACGGCTACATCCTGAAAAGCATGCAGGCGCTGGCACCGCATGTCCGGATGGTGACGGTACCCGGCATCTCCTCTTTCCAGGCGGCGGCGGCGCGGGTGAACATACCGCTGGTGGAGGGAAATGAGTCCCTGACCGTTGTTTCGGGCATCGAAGGCGGTGACGCCATCAGAAAACTGGAAACCGGTGTTGACAATCTGGTCATAATGAAAGCGTATAAGAATGTGGAGGATATCACCGCTGCCCTGGCCGAAAGCGGAAGGGTGGAAACCAGTGTCGCCGTTGTCAACTGCTCCATGGAGAACGAAAAAATTATCGAGGATGTGCGCGAACTCAACAGCACCCCGCCCGGATACTGGACGCTGATTCTTTCCAAGAAAAACGGACATGAATAAACACAACCGTAAATCCAACCGCCCCGCCCTGGCGCTCTCGTTCACCATCACCGTGCTGGTGCTGGCCGTGGGGGTGTTCCGGTGTGATGACATCCCAAGCCGGGATGTGACCGCCGGACTGCTCTGGCCGCTGTGCCGTCTGATGTTTTTCATCGGTGTGGGCCTGTTCGTGGGCCAGTTCATCGAAGCGACCGGATGGACGCGGGCCCTTGCGGCCCTGGCACGGCCGTTGTTCCGATTCGGCCGGATGGGATCCCTGTGCAGCGCGGCCTTTACCACGGCCTTTTTCTCCGGTGCGGCGGCCAACGCCATGTTGTATGACGCATTCCGGGAGGGGAAAATTTCCAAAAAGGAGCTTTTCGCCGCCAATATCGTCAATCACCTGCCGGCCTATTTTCTGCACCTGCCCACAACGCTCTTTATCGTGCTGCCCCTGACCGGTTGGGCCGGTGTATTCTATTTTCTCATCACCTTCCTGGCCACCGTGTTTCGAATGGTGGCGGCACTGCTGTTTGGCCGGATGGCGTTCGGCGGCCCGACGGGGGCCTGCCAGGCCATGGATTCGGAACATGCCGGGCCACCCGCAAAACCGGGCAAGCCGTTCTGGAAGAGTATCCGACCGCGATTGATGCGCAGATTCGGCCGCATCGCCGTCTATGTGGTTCCCATCTACACCGTCGTGTTTGTGGTCAACGCCTCCGGCGGTTTTGCATGGGCCCGGGAGGCGCTGGCGGGAGCGGTGACCAGCCGGCTGATCCCCATGGAGTCGATCTCGTTGGTGGTTCTCAGCTTCGCTGCTGAATTCACTTCCGGATTCGCCGCGGCCGGCGCCCTCATGGACGCCGGCATGTTGAATGTAAAACAGACCACCCTGGCGCTGCTGATCGGCAATGTCGTCGCCTTTCCCATACGTGCGCTGCGGCATCAGCTGCCGCGGTATATGGGCATATTTTCACCGGTGATGGGGCTCCAGCTTCTGGGCACGGGACAGGGCCTGCGGGTTCTGAGCCTGATGCTGTTCGGATGCATTTACTACTGGATTGTGTAGGCGATCCTGGGACAACAGGATCTGCAGTGGGATGGACAATGACCCAAGATAAAAATAACACCCTGAAAAGCGGCTTTACCACCGGCGCGGCGTCGGCCGCCGCCGCCAAGGCCGCCCTGCAGATGCTGCTGGACGATGCGCCTCCGGACGCCGTGGAGATCACCTTCCTGAGCGGTGGCACACGGACCATTCCGGTTCATCGATGCCGGCGCGAAACCGCCGATACCGCCGTGTGCACCATCATCAAGGATGCCGGTGACGACCCGGACATTACCCATGGGGCTGAAATCGGCGCCCGGGTTACCCGACACAGTGTCGGCCCCGCCGTTGAGGTCATGATCACCGGCGGGGCCGGTGTGGGGCGGGTGACCAAACCGGGCCTGGAGATCCCACCGGGAGAACCCGCCATCAATACGGGACCGCGGAAAATGATCCGTCACGAGATACGGGATTGTTTGGCCTCCCGCAGCCAGTCCGGGTCGGTCCGGGTTGAGGTGTTCGTCCCTTTGGGAGAGGCGCTGGCCAAAAAAACCCTCAATGCCCGGCTGGGCATTCTGGGGGGAATTTCCATCTTGGGCACCACCGGCATCGAGCGACCCATGAGCCACGATGCCTATGTGGCCACCATCGACTCGTCCCTCTCGGTGGCGGCGGCGGCCGGATGCCGGCGGGTGGTGCTCGCCACCGGCCGGCGCAGTGAACGTTTCGCCCAGATCCGATGGCCGGAGCTTCCGGCGGAGTCATTTATCCAAATCGGGGATTTTTTTGAACGATCTTTGAGACTGGCCGTTCAACATGGGGTGGGAGAGGTTATGCTGGCGGTATTTTTCGGCAAGGCCATCAAGATGGCCCAGGGGGTTGGCCACACCCATGCAGCCAAATCGAGCCTGAGTCTTCCGGTTCTGGCGGATTGGACCCAGGAGGCCACCGGTGACCCCGCAATTGCGCAAAAGATCCGGCAGGCGAATACGGCCCGTCAAGCATTCGGATTTATCCACAAGGCCTGCCCCCAGGTGCTGACCCATGTGGGGAAAAGGGTCCTTGCCTCCGCCCGGCGGTTCGCCGGGCAGAGCATGGGCCCAGGATGCGTTATCTTCGATTACGCGGGCAGCGCCGTCTTCGAACAGGAGG
>JASFKE010000188.1:0-7316 GCA_050118795.1 Desulfobacteraceae bacterium
ATATCCTTAAAGACGCGGAGCGCTCCTTCGAGCAGAGCAACCGATCCTTTGACGAGCTGGGACTCTCTAAAGAGATATTGGGTGAAAAATACCGACCCACTGCGGAAAAGCAAGTTCGCCGGCATCTCATACTGAACAAAATCATCGAGCAGGAAAAATTGGAGCTCTCGGATGAAGAGTTGGATCAAGGTTTCCAAGAGATGGCCGATACCTACCAGCAACCGGTTGACCACATTAAAGGATATTACAGCCAAAACAAAGAGGGCTTGGGACTTTTTAAACATACCATGCTTGAAAAGAAGGCATTAAATCTTATCATTGATAGTGGCAAAATCTCGGAGGTTGAACCGACGGAAAAAACCGATACACCGGACGGTGATAACGGTGAATGATTTCACTGCGACCCAATTATAGACCCAACCGGCGCTTCGAGACGACAAAAAAACCATTAATCAAAGGAGCTAGCGTGCCAATCATTCCAATGGTCATTGACCAAACCAGCCGTGGTGAGCGGGCATATGACATCTATTCCCGTTTGTTGAAAGACCGCATTATTTTCCTTGGAACCGCCATCAATGACGAGGTGGCCAACCTTCTGATCGCCCAGCTATTGTTTCTGGAATCCGAAGACCCGGACAAAGACATCAACTTCTATATCAACTCTCCGGGCGGCGTTGTAACGGCAGGCCTTGCAGTCTACGACACCATGCAGTATATTAAACCGGACATCACTACCGTGTGTATCGGCCAGGCCGCCAGCATGGGGGCCCTTTTATTGGCTGCCGGCGCTGACAAAAAGCGATATGCCCTTCCCAATGCGCGCATCATGATCCACCAGCCCATGGGCGGATTCCAAGGTCAGGCTTCGGACATCGAAATTCAGGCCAAAGAGATATTACGAATGAAATCAGCGCTCAATGGCATTTTAAAGGCCCACACCGGCAAAGACCTGGAACAAATTAGCAAAGATACGGATCGAGACTATTTTATGTCGGGCCAAGAGGCTAAAGATTATGGTATAGTGGATCATGTCATCAGCAGCAGGGATGACTTAGACCAAATTGACAAGCTGGAGGCTTAAGCACAATGGCGAAAACCAAAGATGATCCCAATGACAATCTTTTTTGCTCCTTTTGCGGCAAAAATCAAAAAGAGGTCAAAAAGCTGATTGCCGGGCCGGCTGTATATATCTGTGATGAATGCATTCAGTTGTGTAGCGAAATCATAGAGGAAGAGACGGAGAAGGAGGCCGGCGAACTGGCCAATTTGATGGCACCCAAAGAGATCAAGGTCAAGCTGGACGAGTATGTCATCGAACAGGAGCTTGCCAAAAAAATTCTGGCGGTTGCGGTATACAACCATTACAAACGCCTTGATTCAGTTATCAATGCGGGAGATGTGGAGATCCAAAAGAGCAACATCCTGCTGATCGGTCCTACCGGTTGCGGCAAAACGTTATTGGCCCAAACATTGGCGCGTTTTCTCAACGTACCGTTCACCATCGCCGATGCCACCAGCCTCACAGAGGCGGGGTATGTTGGCGAAGATGTTGAAAATATCATCCTTTCGCTGCTGCAAAATGCAGACTACGATGTGGAAAAGGCCAAGCGCGGCATTGTCTACATCGATGAAATCGACAAGATCGCCAGCAAATCGGACAATCCCTCCATCACACGGGACGTTTCGGGTGAAGGTGTCCAGCAGGCGCTGCTGAAGATCATCGAAGGCACCACCGCCAGCGTTCCGCCCAAAGGCGGCCGAAAGCACCCCCAGCAGGATTTTGTAAAGGTCGACACCTCTAATATCCTCTTTATCTGCGGTGGGACGTTCAGCGGCCTGGAAGGCATTATCAAGCGACGGTTGGGATCCAAAATGATGGGATTCGGAGCCAAAATCGTCAAGGAAAAGGAAGAGAGCATCGGCGAGATCCTTAAAGAGGTCAAACCGGAAGATTTGATCAAATTCGGATTGATTCCCGAATTTTTGGGACGCCTGCCGGTTATTGCCACCTTGGATGAGTTAAGTGCCGAAACCTTGGTTCGCATCTTGACGGAACCTAAAAACGCATTGGTCAAACAGTACGATAAATTGTTTGATCTTGAGGGGGTGAACCTGCGTTTTACCGACAGCGCATTGACGGCCATTGCTGACGAGGCGGTCAAACGCAAGTCCGGGGCACGCGGGCTGCGAGCCATTATGGAGGCCTGCATGCTCGATATTATGTACGAAATCCCGTCCGTTGAAAATGTCAAAGAGTGCGTGGTCGGCGAGGATGTGGTATTAAATAAAGAAGATCCCATTTTGCTCTATGAGCAAACCAAAAAACAGGCCTAAGTTCTCAGAAGAGGATTTGCCCATTGGGCCTGTGGAGAACAAGCCTGCCGTCAGGTTGGGGTCATAGAGTCCTGATTCTGGCTCAGACGGCGGATCCGAAGAGAGTTGAACCATACACCGTGCACTACCCGCACGGTCTGAAAAATGCCAATAACGGGACAAGGTCATGGTCAATATCACCCGCTTTTTCAAAGATGATGCCGAAAAACCCGAGGCGCAGGTGCTTCCCCTGCTGCCGTTACGGGATATCGTACTGTTTCCCCACATGGTGGCACCGCTGTTCGTGGGCCGGCCTAAATCGGTGTCGGCTCTGTCCAGTGCCATGAATACCGAAAACAAACACATCTTTTTAGCCACCCAGAACAAAGCGGGCATCGACAACCCCACTGAGAAGGATATCCACCGGGTGGGTGTGATCGGCACCGTGTTGCAGCTGCTGCGGCTACCCGATGGTACTGTAAAAGCGCTGGTGGAGGGACAGGTCCGCGCACGCATTCGACAATTCATTAAAGCGGACGATTACTTCAAGGTCGAGCTGGACCCGGTAAAGGATGTGATGACAACGGAGGCTGAAATTGTCGCTTTGGGCCGCACGATCAAAGAAAATTTCAAAGCCTACTCGAAGCTCAACAAAAGCATCTCCAAAGATCTGATAAAAAAGGTCGAGGGACTCTCCGACCTGTCCAAAATGGCGGATACGGTGGCATCCCATTTCTCCTTTAAAATAGACGATAAACAACGCTTGTTGGAGGCCGCTTCACTGAACAAGCGCTTCAATCTGCTCATTGAGCTGATCAACCTGGAGATGGAGGTCTACCGGATGGACCAACGCATCAAAGGGCGGGTCAAAGATCAGATGGAGAAAACCCAGAAAAATTACTATCTTAACGAACAGATGCGCGCCATCCGCAAAGAGATGGGCGGGGACGATGAGGCAGCGGACGAACTTGCCGATCTTGAAAAGAAGATCAAACGCAAACGCATGCCTAAAGAGGCCGCCGCAAAGACGCGTCAGGAGTTCAAAAAACTCAAGCTGATGACCCCTATGTCGGCCGAAGCGACCGTGGTCCGAAACTACATTGAATGGATCATCAGCCTGCCCTGGTTTGACCGCAGCCGGGCCAAAATCGATGTCAACCAGGCCGAACGCATCCTGGATGAAGATCATTTTGGATTGGAAAAGCCCAAAGAACGCATCCTTGAATATCTGGCGGTGCAATCTCTGGTGGCAAAACTTCGGGGCCCCATTCTTTGCCTGGTGGGGCCGCCGGGGGTGGGAAAAACCTCTCTGGCGCGATCCGTGGCCAGGGCCACCGGCCGTCGTTTTATTCGCCTGTCACTGGGCGGGGTTCGTGATGAAGCTGAAATCAGAGGCCATCGCCGCACCTATATCGGCGCCATGCCCGGCAAAATCATCCAGTCCTTAAAAAAGGCCGGTGCAAAAAACCCGGTGTTTTGCCTGGATGAAGTGGACAAGATGAGTATGGATTTTCGCGGCGATCCAAGTGCCGCGCTGCTGGAGGTGCTTGATCCTGAGCAAAACTATGCATTCAACGATCACTACCTGGATTTGGACTACGACCTGTCTGAAATCATGTTCATCACCACCGCAAACACCCTGCCGGACATCCCGCTGCCATTGCAAGACCGTATGGAGATCATCCGGCTGGCCGGCTATACCGAACATGAAAAATACAACATCGCAAAGGATTTTCTGATCCCCAAACAAATTAAGCTCAACGGCCTGACACCGGATCAAATTACCATCTCCAAAAAAGCGGTTTACATGGTGATTCAGCGATACACACGCGAAGCCGGTGTTCGTAATCTGGAGCGTGAAATGTCCGCGATCTGCCGTAAGGTCGCCCGGCAAATCGTTAAAAACAACGCTGAGGAGAAGGAGCCCAAATTAATCCGGGTCTCGGAATCGGCCGTTTCCAAGTATTTAGGCCCCCCGAGATTCAAGAGCACGGAGATCGAGGAGAAAGACCATATTGGAATGTCCACCGGCATGGCCTGGACCCAATTCGGTGGTGAACTTCTATTTGTGGAGACCTTGACCATGCCGGGCCGGGGGCGGGTCACCGTAACCGGCAAAGTGGGCGACGTCATGAAAGAGTCCGCCCAGGCCGCGGTCAGTTTTGTCCGGTCCAGAACCGAACTGTTGGGAATCGATACTAAATTTTACCGCAAACTCGATCTGCACATCCATATCCCTGAGGGTGCCATCCCAAAAGACGGCCCTTCCGCCGGCATCGCCATGTGCACCTCATTGGTCTCCGCTTTGACAAAGCGCCCGGTGCGCCGGGATGTGGCCATGACCGGGGAGATCACCCTGCGCGGTCGCGTCCTGCCCATTGGAGGCCTTAAAGAGAAAATTCTGGCGGCCCATCGGGGCGGAATTAAAAAAGTCATTATCCCCAAAGAGAACGAGAAAGATCTCACCGATATCCCATCGACCATCACCAAACAATTGGAGGTCATCATAGTCGAGCACATGGACGAAGTATTGCCCCATGCTCTGGTGCTGGCCCCCGGAGAGGCTCTGTTCAAAGAGCACGACCTGCACTTCGAAATGAGTGACGGCAACCAGGACAAGCACGCCCCTATTAATTAAGTTGAATTAAGACGGCCGACCATCATTGAAAAGAGGCCCTCATGCCCCGACCACTGATTTGGGCGGAGATCAATTTGAGCGCCATTGCTCACAATGTTCGCCAACTGCGCCGCATCATCCACCCCAAGGCTCAATTTATGGTGGCCGTAAAGGCCAACGGCTATGGCCATGGGGCTGTGCAGGTGGCGCGTACCGCCTTGAAAAACGGCGCCGACCAATTGGGGGTGGCGCGTTTGCAAGAGGGGGTGGAACTTCGCCGGGCCGGCATCCAAGCCCCTATTCTCATCATGGGCTACACCCCTGCGCAACATGCGCGGCTGCTCTTGGAACAGCGCCTCATGCCGACGCTTTGCAGCCTGGAAAACGCCCGGCAAATGTCCGCCGCAGCGACCGCACTGGACCAGACGATCAGGTGTCATATCAAAGTAGACAGTGGCATGGGCCGACTGGGCATACCCTGTGATGCACTGCGACTGGACAAAGAGGGCAGCGCCACCGATGAGATCAGGGCTTTGGCGCTTTTGCCCGGACTCGACCTGGCCGGTCTGTTTACCCATTTCGCCACAGCCGACCACAGGGAGAAAAAATTCGCCCAGCTTCAGTTTTCCCGATTTCTGGATCTGGCGGCCGAGCTTGAAACCACCGGCGTGCACATCCCCCTGAAACATGCCGCCAACAGCGGCGCCATCATCGATATGCCCGAGACCCACCTCGATATGGTTCGAGCAGGGATATCGGTCTATGGTCTTTTGCCCTCCCGGCAAGTGGATCATACCCGCATCGAATTGCAGCCGGCCATGGAGCTCAAAGCGAAGGTCATCAATATCAAGGCAGTGCCCGCCGGAACGAAAATCAGTTACGGCGGCACATGGCAAGCCCCCACAGCCACCACCATCGCCACCATTGCAGTGGGCTACGGCGACGGCTATCGTCGACGGCTCTCCAACCGGGGCCGAATGATCGTCGGTGGTAAAAAGGCACCCATTGTGGGGCGCGTTTGCATGGACTTGACGATGCTGGACGTGGGACACATCGATGGGGTCGAATTGGAGCAGGAGGTTGTTTTAATGGGACGCCAGGCAGATGAGTGCATCTTGGCCGATGACATTGCCGACCAATTGGATACCATCAACTATGAGGTGGTGACCGCTTTGATGCCCAGGGTGCAAAGGGTGTATACGATGTAATTCATTTTTACACGAATCCTAAGGCTTGCGCCCCTGGGTTCTCTTTTGAGCCTGTTGAATCAAATCGATCAATGAAGCGACTTTGTCCGGCGGCGGCGCACATCTGAGCTTTTCAAAGGCCTCTTTGGAGAGCCGTTGCTGAAAATAGCCCACCACATCAAACTGTTCCCACCAGCAGTCAAAAACCTTCAAGCAAGGGCTTCGATGGTCTCCACTGATACGACAGTATCCGAAAGTGACAGGATTACCCAGCTTCGGGCAGCGTCTGCGCCGATGGTCAATCTGTGCTATGGACTTGTCTTTACTAATGATATTTTCTTCCAGCGCCCTTATCTGCTTGTCAAATCCTCGGGTTTGGGAAAATCGGCCATGACGGAGATGGATTGGGCCATCTCCTGTTCACCCAGTGTCAAATCCTGCAGGTCGCCAGCCAGATATCTCTCATATCCGGCCAGGTCGAGCAATCCATGGCCGCTGAATGTAAATGCGATGACTTTCTCTTTCCCCTCTTGCTTGGCCTGTTCCGCCTCCTTGACCACAAGCGCCAGGGCATTGGTGGTCTCAGGGGCCGGGATCACGCCTTCGGTGCGGGCCCACAGCACGCCGGCTTTGAAAGCATCGAGTTGGGAGACCGATTTTGGTGTAATCAACCCTTCATTGGCCAGTTGGCTCACGGTGGGCGCCATACCATGATATCGCAGGCCGCCGGCATGTATCGGGGCCGGCACAAAGGCGTGCCCCAGGCTATGCATGGGCAGCAGGGGGGTGTAACGGGCGATATCGCCATGATCGTAGCTAAACGGCGCCCGGGTTAAGGTCGGGCACGCTTTGGGCTCCACCGGATAGATCTCGATATTTTTCCCGTTGATTTTATCCTGCACAAAAGGAAATGCCAGCCCGGCGAAATTGCTGCCGCCGCCGGCGCAGCCAATGACGATATCCGGATACTCATTGACAATGGCCAACTGTTTTTTGGCTTCCAGACCGATGATGGTTTGGTGCAACATGACATGGTTGAGCACACTTCCCAGACAGTAGCGCGTCTTACCGCTCTGATCGCCCACCGCCGCCTCAATGGCTTCACTGATGGCGATCCCCAGACTGCCCGGCGTGTCGGGATCAGAGGCCAGGATATCCCGGCCGGCCTGGGTTTCGGTGCTGGGACTGGCAATACACTG
>JASFKE010000189.1:0-7310 GCA_050118795.1 Desulfobacteraceae bacterium
TAAAACTGCTTACAAGGCTGCACAATATGGCAGGAAAACCGAAGTTATCAAAATTGTCAGACGAAGCCATTGCTGTCGCTGAACAAATTCTGCATATGGCGTCTCGCCAGGGCCGTTGGATGCTCTTTGAGCATGAGGTGTATACGATCCTGGCGGCAATGGGGCTCACTGTGCCGATTCACGTGGTGGTTACGGATCAAAGCCAGATCACCGATGCTTTGCTGGCCCAATTTCGCACGCGCAAAGTGGTGCTCAAAGCTATTGCCGGCCAGGTCAGCCACAAAGAGGGTGTGGGCGGTGTACGGGTAGTATCAAAACATCCGGAGAGGGTGCGAGAGGGATTCGAGCAGATGACCCGGAATTTCAGAGACCAGGGCATCCGTGTTCAGGGCGTCTTGTTGGTGCAGTGGATTAGCTACTCCCGTGAGTTGGGCAATGAGGTTTTGCTGGGGTTTCGTGAAAGTGAAACCTTTGGGCCGGTCATCTCTTTAAGCAAGGGCGGGACTGACGCCGAGCACTTTGCCAATCACTTCTCACCACCCAATTTGATCCTGGCCCCCATAGATGGTCGATGGGCCCGCGCCTTGCTGGAATCGACCCATATTTATCAGAAATATGTCGGCCGGGGATTATCCCACTATGTGGAGCGCACGGTGGATGCAGCGGTTCGTTTCAGCGACCTGGCCCTGTCTTTTTCCAACTATTTTGATAACCACACCCGGTTTGCCATAACCGAATTCGAGGTCAATCCCTTTGTATTCACGCCTGACAGACGTTTTGTGGCACTCGACGGGTTGGCAAGGTTTCAAGAGCGCAAAGTTCCGGCAATTGGTCTGACGGTCAAGCCCAAAGAGACCATTAAGCCGTTCTTTGAGCCCCGTGGGATAGCCGTCGTGGGGGTCAGCACCTCCGAGTCCACCAAACCCGGGCATATTATCTTTTATAATTTGATCAAGCTGAACCGGGAAGATGTATACGCGGTCAATCCCAAAGGCGGTGTGTTAGAGATGGACGGTCGTGACATTCCGGTCTATTCTTCCATAAAGGATATCGAATCGCAGGTGGATCTGGCCATCATCACCGTGCCGGCGGATGCCGTTTTGCCCGTTGTCGAAGCGTGCGCCCGAAAGGGGGTCAAGGCGGTGATTCTCATCCCCGGAGGTTTTAGCGAAGTAGATCGCCACAGGGAGGTGGAAGACAAAATTCTCTCATTGGCCGGAAGTAAAGACTTTCGCGTCATAGGACCCAATTGCCTTGGTATCATATACGCTGGAAACGAGAATAAAAAAGGGATCAACTCCTTTTTTGTATCAGAGGAAAAGTTTACCATCAATTTCGGCAAAGAGAGCCGTGTGGCTTTGCTGACCCAGAGTGGGGCCTTGGGAATTATCGAGATCGAGAATTTGAAAAATGCCATTTCACCCGTAGCCATTGTGAGTTACGGCAACCAACTCGATGTAGACCCCTGTGATTTAGTCCAATATTTCCAGGACGATCCCATGGTGGACATCATCGGATGCTACATCGAGGGCTTTAAAGCTTTTGCCGGGCGCCGGTTTTTCGATATCGTCGAACGCAGTAAAAAACCGGTGATCGCCTATAAAGCCGGCCGCACCAAAGAGGGCCGCAAAGCAACCCAGTCCCACACGGCCAGCATTGCAGGCGAGTACGAGGTGGCCAAGGCCGCCATGAAACAGGCCGGTATGGTTGTCGCCCAGACCATGATCGACCATGGTGATTTGTTGAAAACCTTTGCCTTGCTCAATGGATTCAGCGTCAAAGGCAATCGCCTGGTGGTGATCGCCAATGCCGGCTATGAGAAAACCAGCGCAGCTGACAATCTGGGGTCTATGAAGCTGGCTCGATTCGATGAAGCGACCATCGCGAAACTGGAGGTGATTCTGCCGCCCATGGTGCTGCCGGATCCCTTGCTGGATTTGACCCCCATGGCCGATGATGCAACATTTGAAGGGTGCATCCAAACCGTTTTGGCATCCGATGCCGTGGATGCGCTGCTGGTTTCCATTGTACCCCAAAGCGCTTTGCTGCACACCACCGATGAAGAAATTCAGCAAAACCCCGACAATATCGCCGCCCGTATTATACGCCTGGTCCATCAGTATAAAAAACCGACCATGGTCTCTGTCAACGTGGCTTCGGGAACGGGAGCGATATATAACGATCTGGGAAAAACACTTGACAACGGAGGTGTCCCTACCTTTTTAACCGCAAACCGGGCCATGTACTGCTTGAATGCGTTTGTGAGATATCATATGATGCGCCAAGGTGGAGATTTAGGCGAGTGGCTTAAATAGGATTCATCCAACGTATCGTGATTAAGGGTTCGCACAAAAATAACTTCAAATTTTCAAGTGCCGATCCACCCACCGGGTTCTGGATATACATTCACTTTCGCGCCTTGCCGTACTGGCGCCTCAACACATTAATCAAATTATGAGGCGAGAGGAGAAAGCTATGATGAGACATGTTTTGAGGTCCTTGGGGTTAATTGCCATCGTAACCCTCTTTTTTGCAGGCTGCGCCACTCACGGGAGGGTCCCCGCACCATTTGAGGCCCAACCCATTGAAAGCGGCAAATATAACCAGAAAGTAGATCATCTCTATTTTATTTTAGATGCCTCATCTTCCATGACCGAAGGACATGCCGGCCGGACCAAGTTTGATATTGCCAGTTCCGTTGTTGAAAATTTTAACAGAACCATGCCGGACATCGATGCAAATGTGGCCATGCGCAGTTTTGGCCATGCTGGCGGGGTCTCCAAAAAAAGCTCCGCTTTGATGGTTGAGCCCTTTGGGTATCAACCTGATTCGTTGAGCGGCGGTCTGGCAAAAGTATCCCGGGCGGGTGGCATCAGCCAACTTGACCGCGCCCTGGAAGATACGGCAAACGATCTTAAAGACGTTAAAGAGCCCATTGCCCTTGTGATTGTCAGCGACGGCAAAGATTTGCCTCAAAAAACAATAGCCGCAGCAAAGGCGTTGGCCCGGACCCATGGCGAACAGTTGTGTATCTATACGGTCCAAACCGGAAATGACGCCGGCGCAAATATGCTGCTCTCCCAAATCGCCAACGCCACCGGTTGCGGAAAGGTTGTCAATGCCGATTCTCTGGCTTCGGGTTCGGCCATGAACGCCTTTGTTAAAGATGTCGCGTTGGGTGAGCTGGCTGATAGTGATGGTGACGGCGTTGTCGATGATAAAGACAAATGTCCGAATACCCCCGGCGGTGTGAAGGTCGATATGAGCGGTTGCCCGTTGGACAGCGATAATGACGGCGTGTTGGACCACCAGGATAGATGCCCGGGAACCCAACTGGGTGTGAAGGTCGATGCCGATGGTTGTCCTGTTCCGGTGCCCACCAAAAGAGCTGAGGTGACCGCGGCCGGCACATGGCTCTACAAAGATATTCAATTTGAAGTGAACAAATCCGATCTTAAAGCCAGCTCCTATCCCACATTGAATGAAATTGTAGATGCGCTCAACACGCAGCCGGGATTGAAGATCGAAATCCAGGGACACACTGACAACACAGGAGACCGTGATTATAACCTCGATCTTTCACTAAAACGCGCCCGATCCGTAAGATCTTACCTCATATCCAGGGGGGTAGACGGATCTCGAATGACATCCAGAGGATATGGCCCGGATCGGCCCATTGAATCCAACACCACAAAGCAGGGCCGCGCCAGAAACCGTCGGGTGGAGATCAATCCGCTTCGGTAGTGAAAATCAATGGGGTTGCAGTTCAGGCTGCAGCCCTGGTTTTTATCCCCATTGCTTCAAAAGTCTTCAGGGCTTCGGGGCTGGGGGTTACCCTTTGGGGCGCACCTGGGTCACATCTCCTGAAAAGATACGATGGATCTCTCCGCGTCCGTCCCGCACGATCAATACACCGTCATCGTCCACAGCCTCCACCGTACCGGTACAGCGGGTACTAAATAGATCCACATTAACCTGTTGACCGATGATATCGGTCAGGCCGCGCCATTGATCCATAATGGGAGTGAAGCCTTCGGCTTTTAATTGTTCATAGCAGATTTCGAACTCCGCCAGCAGGTCGCACAGAAGGTCGGTGCGGGATATGTCGCTTCCGGTTTCAATGCGGATCGAAGTTGCGATCTCCCGGATCTGTTGGGGCATCTGCTTTTTGCGAATGTTGACGTTGATGCCCAGGCCCACCACCACGTAATCCACCATATCCATTTCGGTACTGATTTCATTAAGAATTCCGGCAACCTTCTTGCCATCGATAAGAATGTCATTGGGCCATTTGATTCTGGCCTGCAAACCGGTTAATCGATTTAGTGTATTAGCCACGGCCACCGCTGTCATGAGCGTAATCTGGGGCGCCTGGGATGGGGCCATGGAGGGCCTGAGAATGATGGATGCATAGATGTTCCGGTGTGCAGGGGAGAACCACGTGCGGCCCCGGCGGCCCCGGCCATGGGTTTGGGTTTCGGCCGCCACCACCGTGCCTTCGGCGGCGCCTTGGCCGGCCAGTATCTTGGCTTGCAAATTGGTGGAGTCGGTTTTTGGGTGGAGATAAATGGCCGGTCGCCCCATTGTCTGGGTTTTCAAGTGGGCTTGAAGTTGCTCAGCCTCCAGCAGATCGGCCGTCTTTACAAGGCGATATCCCTTTTTGGGGGCGGATTCGATCTCATGGCCGTCCGCTTTTAATTGATTGATCTGTTTCCAGATCGCCGTTCTGCTAATTCCCAATCGATTGCTGATCTGTTCACCGGAGACCCATTGGCGGCGACTCATCTTGAGCCAGTCCAACAGTTTTATTTTTGTTCCCATAGCTGTGTGCTCCCCCCCACGCGCTCTAATGTTAACCTGGCGTATTGGATGTGGTTGACATTTAAAGCGTTGCCTTGGTATAGAACACGCCTTGTTGGTCAACCTGCTGCGGATGAATAGGTTAACAATTCGATTATAGGAGATGCCGTGTTTAATCAAGCGTTTATTCGCATGGCCGAAATGATCATCAATGATGAAGGGGAGCTTGACCAGGAGCTTGCCCTCGAACTTGCCCATGCCGATGCGCAATGGACCATGGACCTGATCTTCTGTGCCGGAAAAATCCGCGAAAAATTTATGACCCCGGCGGTCTTCAAGTGCGCCATCATCAATGCCAAAAGCGGTATGTGCCCCGAAGATTGTGCGTTTTGCGCCCAGTCCGTCCACCACCATACCCATGCCGAGACCTATGAATTGCTCAGCGCCCGGGAGCTGGAGGAGACCGGATTGAAGATGGCTGCGGACGGGGCGACCAACTACTCGATGGTCACCAGCGGAACCTCGCTGACCGACGCGGAAATTGACATTGTCTGCGGTGTGGCCCGCCGTTTACGAGAAAAGACCGGCTTGACCCTGTGCGCTTCCGTTGGGTTGTTAAACCGGGATGGAGCCCGTAAATTAAAGGCTGCCGGTATCTCCCGGTACCACCACAATCTGGAGACGGCGCGGTCCAATTTTAAAACCATCTGCTCCACACACGACTATGACGATGATATTGAGACGGTAAAACTGGCCAAAGAGGCTGGTATGGTGGCGTGCAGCGGTGGTATTTTCGGTATGGGGGAGTCGTGGCGCCAGCGGGTGGAGCTGGCATTTACCCTCAAGGCTTTGGATGTCGATTCGATACCGGTCAACTTTCTCAACCCCATAAAAGGGACCCGCCTGGAGCGGCAGCCCCTGCTGCCGCCCATGGAGGCCCTGAAAGTGATTGCACTCTATCGGTTTATCTTTCCCCGAAAGGATATCACCATTTGCGGGGGCCGGGAGGCGACCCTCAAGGATTTTCAATCCTGGATCTTTGCCGCCGGCGCCAATGGGTTGATGGTGGGCAATTATTTGACCACCCAGGGGCGCAATCTGGAGGCCGATCTCGGGATGATTGAAGCCTTGGCAATGGATGGCTGAGAAATGAACCGGGAAACAAGTTGCACTAACGCACATCGCGGCCATTTTTACTTTGATCCCGACGATCCCATATACCAGGACCATTTTCCCCGGCATCCGGTGGTACCTGGAAGCCTGATCGTTCATGCCTTCATCCAGGCCCTGAACGCCAACGGGCAGCGTCGAAGATCATGGTCCGCCACCCATTTTCGCTTCAAACGGTTTCTGTCGCCGGGGCGTTACGCGTTTTGCATTGAACCCAGGCCCGATGGACGTATGGCTTGCTCTCTTTACGATGAAAAGACAGCTGTGGTGACGGGAGTGTTATGAAACCTTATCCCACCGGGCGCGCATTGATTTTGGGAGGCAGCTGTGAATTGGCCATCGGCGTGGCCATGGTCATGGTGGAAAAGGGTCTCCATCCCATCGTGACCTATCGCAGCGATCGGGGAAGAGCCCGTATCGATGAATCCCTGCAACACGCGGGCGGAAGATATACAGGCTTGCCGCTGGATTTGAGCAAAAGGGCGTCTTTTACGCCGTTGAGACAAGAGCTGGACCAGGGGATGGACTATCTGGTGGACTTCGCCCATGGGGAGCTGGAAGGATTGGTGGCTTCCGCCGATAAGAGGGCGGTTGTTTCCTATTTTGAGACCAATATTGCCAATCGGGCCGAGGTGCTGCAGCAGGTATCCCGCATCATGACGGCCCAGCGCAACGGGCGCATGGTCTATGTCTCTTCAGCTGCGGCCCAACGGCCTAACCCGGGCCAGGGGTATTATGCGGCGGCCAAGCGGGCCTGCGAGGCTCTTTACCGGAATGTGGGGCTTGAGTTGGCCGCACGGGGTGTTACAACCGTAACCTTACGACCCGGCTACATTGATGCCGGGCGGGGGCTTCGCTACCTGGAGAAAAAAGCAGACCACGCTTTGGACAAAGTGCCCCTGGCAAGGGCGCTGGGAATAAATGAGGTTGTGGATACCATTATGTTTCTGCTCTCTGACAGTGCTGTGGGGTTTAATGCGACGGAGCTAACCATGGACGGAGGGCTAACCTCCGGTAAATAGCCGGAGGGCCCCAGATCCCGCGTTGCCAGGGGATCGCAGTATTACAATACGGCTGCACCCCTGGACGCCTTGGCTCTGGGGCCCTCCGGCTATTTACCACTATGTAGCAGGGCCCCGGATCCCGCGTTGCCAGGGGATCGCAGTATTACAATGAAATTTTTACTTCTATTGGGAGGAAGTGTTGGGGGTATTTGACGATATAAGAGAGATTTTGATGGAGTTGTTGGATGTTGAGGCTGAAGAGATCCGGGCGCAGAGCTATCTGGTGCGGGATCTCGGGGTGGAGTCCATTGATTTTCTGGAGTTGGCGGTGGCATT
>JASFKE010000190.1:0-7304 GCA_050118795.1 Desulfobacteraceae bacterium
GCATCACCATCGTGCCGGAGGCGACGAACGACCGTGAGGTCATCAAAGAAGCCGTGGCGGGTTGCAATGGTGTGCTGACCGTCCTGGTGCCGTGGGGGGTGCAGCAATATGCGTCCGGCACCGCACAGGCCGTAATGGACTTGGCTGAACCTGGAGCGCGTCTCATTTTTTCTTGCGGCTGGCACATCAGTCGCGATGGCAAAGATGTTTATTCTAATAATTGGAGGTAAAGAATGACTCCTGAAGAACTTCGATCGATAATGGCATATCTCAGAGAAAAGGTGAGCCTGGGTCCCAGTGAAACCAAGAGCTCGATCGTTATCACCTTTCTTGCGCCGACTGAAGAAGAATTGATCGATGCCGGATTGCACGCTGAAGGAGTGAAGCGACTGCTACAAGTCCCATGGTGGGATGAGATGGTCACAGACATCATAGAAACGCCGGAGTATTGTGATGAAAGCGACTCACCACAACAGGTTCTAGAGTATGCAAAAGATGTGGTTTCAGATTACATCCGCAAAAGGTTCCCACTCGATGGATAGTAGACCCCATAGTTGCATAAACTATAACACGTATCATTTGCAAACGCCGCAGATCTTGCAACTGTTTGGATCCATCGGGCACGGCGGGGTTGATCTGCCGGCGACGGCCCTGGTGTATTCTTTCCAAAGGAATTTCTTATCGATACCATGATCGATAAAATCCCAGGGCAGCAGCTCTTGCTGGGTCCGTTTTCGATGAACGTAGAAGTCTGCGTTGATCTGGGATGATTTAAAGGTCTGGGGCCAGTTGCCGGAGTTTTCGTGGGCCAGGGTCAACAACTGTCCCACACGACGGTCTCCCCGGGATAGCAGGGCTTGAATATAGGCCCAGCGCGGGACATCGGCATGGACGCGAACATTGGATACTTTTTTAAGTCCGCCCTTCACTTTTTTGATCTTACCCTTGAGCACCCCCACCCCATCCATGGCGCTCCACTGGAAAGGCGTAAAGGGCTTGGGCACAAAGCAGTTGAGGCTCACAGTGATGGTACCCATGCGCCCCCTGGTTTGGCTGGAGCGCAGGAACCGGTGTTTGATCTGTTTGACCAATTCGATGATGGCCTGGACATCTTCTTCTTGCTCTGTGGGCAGGCCGACCATGAAGTATAATTTTAAGTTAGGTATGCCGCCGGCCACCAGTTTTTCCGCCGCCGACAAGATATCTTCTTCGTCCAAACCTTTGTTGATGACCGTCCGCATGCGGATCGACCCGGTTTCCGGTGCGATGGTCGCAGTCTTTAACCGCCCGGATTTAAGGGCGTCAATGAGTTCATCATCCAGGGCATCGGCCCGTAAGGAGCTGAAAGATAGCTGCAGGTCCCGGTTTTGCCCCTCGGCACAGAGTGTTTTGAGATCAGGCAGGTCCGATACGGCGGTACCCACCAGCCCGATCTTGCGGGTGGCTTCGGCGCCTGTTTTCATGGCCTGAAGCAGGGATGGCAACGACCGTGTGCGGGGGGGACGATAAATGTAACCCGCTGCGCAAAAACGGCATCCATGTGGACACCCCCGGCTGACTTCTATCAAGTATGCATCTTCAAATCCGGTATTGGGAGTCACGATGGTGCTCTGGGTGGCGGCATCTTCTACGTTGGCTGCGTAGACTCGTTTAATCTTCTCCGGTACGTCCTCGACGGGCGCAAACGCGCTTAGGGTTCCGTTTTCGTTATATTCGGCCCGGTAGAAATCCGGCACGTAGACGCCGGGAACGTTTTGCGCCAGATCCCTCAGGTGGGTGCGGCGGCTTTGGGCCGGATCAAAGTTTTCAAAAAACGGATTTAAAAGATCTTCAGCCTCCCCTAAAAGGAAGCAATCGAAAAATGGGGCCACTGGCTCGGGATTCATAAAAACGGCCACCCCCCCTGCCAGTACCAGGGGGAGGGAAGCGCCACGATTGGCTTTTTGAAGGGGAAGTGCCGCTTTATGCAATAGGGTCAGAACATTGGGATAGTCGTTTTCAAAAGAGATCGAAAAAGCCACGCAGTCAAAATCGACCAGCCGTCGCGCCGACTCCAGGGATACCACCGCCCTATCCTTCTCTTCCGGTTCCGGAAGAAACGCCCGCTCGCACACCACATGGTCCATGGCGTTGAGCAGTCGATAAACGGTCTGAAAACCAAGATTGGCCATGGCCACTTTGTAATGGTTGGGATAGACGAGCGCCACCCGCACCCGGTTATGCCAGCCTTTGTGAATGGTACCGCTCTCGGCATGGAGTCTCGTTTTCCTCAGCTTATCTGTAACTGTTGCCATCATCTCTCCAAACCGTTGTCACCTTATGAGTCGATGGCTTATATTAATAATTACAGTGGATAAAATAAATTGCACAATCTTGCTTGTCTTTGAATCCGTTCTCGGCTGTTACAGCCCGCTTATAGCTAATCCGCCTTGCGACGCAAGAAAGTAGGCACATCCAGGTCATTATGGTCGATGACCATATCCTTGTACCCTTTGTAAATGGACCCGGCAGAGGCGTTAGCTGCTTTTTGACGCTCTAACCGTTTAATGGCCGGTGCATCCAAGACATCTCCTGCGGCGATATCGGCCGGTGTGATATCGCGAACTTTGCCGCCATAGGTCGGGTCCGGCAACTTATCAGGTTTTTTCTCTTCGGTATTTTGCCCGATGCCGGTGGCAATGACGGTGACCCGCATTTCATCGCCCATATCGTCATCGAGCACCGCACCCCAGATGATCTCCGCATCATCGCCCACTTCGTTGTAGATCCTTTCGGAGGCCTCTGTCATCTCTTCCATGGTGATGTCGCTGCTGCTGGTGATATTCATCAGCACGCCCTTGGCGCCGTCGATATTGATATCTTCCAGCAAGGGGTGTGAGATGGCCCGCTCGGCGGCATCCACAGCCCGATTTTCACCATCGGCCACACCGATCCCCATAATGGCCATACCGGCTTTGGACATGGTGGTTTTTACATCGGCAAAGTCAAGATTGACCAGACCCGGCCGCATGATCAAATCGGTGATGCCTTTTACGGAGTGCAGCAGAATTTCATCCGCACGCTTGAACATATCCACCATTTTGGCATTTTTGGAGGCCAATCCGCGCAGCCGATCGTTGGGAATGGTGATAACAGTATCAGCCACATCTTTGAGCTGACTGATGCCTTCATTGGCCTGAAGGGCACGCTTCTTACCCTCAAAGGAGAAAGGACGCGTAACCACGGCCACGGTAAGAATACCCAACTCTTTGCAAAGACCGGCGATCACAGGTGCGGCACCGGTGCCGGTGCCACCGCCGAAACCGGCTGTGATGAACACCATGTGGCTTTCGGCCAACGACGCTCTGATGACATCGGCGCTTTCAAGAGCCGCATCGCGGCCCACCTGCGGATTTGCGCCGGCGCCCAGCCCTTCGGTGAGCTGCTCTCCGATTTGAATTTTGACTTCGGCCTTTGAGACATCCATGGCCTGCACATCGGTGTTGGCGGCGATGAACTTAACTCCCTGCAAATTACTGGTGATCATGTTGTTGATGGCATTGCCACCAGCGCCGCCGACGCCGATCACCTTAATCTTGGCCGACTTTTCTGCTTCTGCATAGCTAAACATATGACGCCCCCTTTGCTCAGTTAAAGGTTTTCCCTGGAAATTGCCTTATAATTCTATATGTTGCTATAAAGTTTTAAGTTTATCCCGTAGCTTTAAGTAAAACACGACACGATCTATATGACCTCTTTAAACCATCTCTTCATTCGCTGAATCAGACTGTTGAAAATATTTTTATCCCTTATTCTGAACTTCTTCTCCGGTGTTTGACGTGCGCCATACAACACCAAACCGACACCGGTGGCATACATCGGATTATTCACGACATCGGTCAGCCCGATGATATTGCGCGGCTTACCCAGGCGTGAAGGCAACCCCAATATGACCTCTGCTATTTCGGTAACGCCATCCAGCAAAGAGGTGCCGCCGGTGACCACTACGCCCGAAGAGACAAAATGTTCCATCTCGGCCCTAAACAACTCCCGCTTGATCAATGCAAAGATCTCTTCCATCCGCGGCTCCAATATCTCGCCCAGAATCTGGCGCGGGAGTTTTCGGGCTTTACGTCCGCCCATTCCCGGCACCTCGATGGTCTCGTTGCCCTGGATTCTGGCGGCAATGCAGCTGCCGTATTTTTTCTTGATCTTTTCCGCCGCTGCCAGAGGGGCCCGCAACCCCACGGCAATGTCATTGGTGAGGTTGTCCCCGCCCAACGCCAGCACAAATGTGTGTTTGATATTTTTTCCGGAAAAGATGGCCAGGTCGGAGGTGCCGCCGCCCAAATCCAACAATGCCGTACCGAGTTGTTTCTCTTCATCGGTGAGGACGGCCTCTCCGGATGCCAAAGACTCCAACACGATATCGCATACGTCCAGTCCGGCGCGATTTGCACATTTAACGATGTTGTGAGCAGATGTGACGGCGCCGGTTACGATGTGAATCTTTGCCTCCAATCGAACGGCGGCCATGCCTACAGGATTCTGTATGCCGGTCTGGTCGTCTACAATATACTCCTGAGGCAGCACATGGATGACCTCTCTATCCATGGGTATGGCCACCGCCCTTGCAGCATCGATCACGCGCTCTACGTCCCCGGGTGTAACTTCGGTCCCTTTTATGGCAACGATTCCCCGACTGTTCAACCCGTTGATGTGGCCGCCGGCAATACCGGCATAAACCGATGATATTTCACAACCGGCCATTAATTCTGCCTCTTCCACCGCTTTTTTGATGGACTCTACCGTCGACTCGATATTGACCACCACGCCTTTGCGCAGTCCAACGCTGGGATGGGTGCCGATACCAATGATATTGACTTCATGCCCGGACACTTCGCCCACCACACAGCAAATTTTAGTGGTGCCGATATCCAGCCCAACAATGATATCATCCTGACCCTGTGCCATACTCCTCCTTAGCCCCCCTTTGGGGGCTGCAGTCACAACTGCACTACAATCCGGTCCGGGTTGTTCACGTCAATGGCGTGGAACCCCTTCCAATTGTCATTGTATTTTAGATAGGGCATCAGCTTTTTCAGCTTTTGAAACTTGTACTCAAATCGGGATACCCCCAATTTAATTTTCCGTTCCTGTTTCCACACGTTCAACGTTACTCCCATCTGAGCGTCCATATGGAGCTTGCGAATCTCAACGTATGGAATAATGCTCTCTTTCTTTTGGCTCATCCGAAGCACCTGAACAACCGTTTGCATCACAGGCGTCAGGTCATCATCGCCCAGACTGACATCAGCATAAGCGATACCGGTTACAAGGGGCAGGCCCTTGGGGTCTTTTCGGCCGTTCTCTTTAAAAATACGACCTTGGCGGTTGATCAAAAATTTGCGTTCCAAATCCACAACGGCCAGTGGTTTGTGTTCCGAGATAACAATTTGGATGGTCTCCGGAATTTCCCTGGCCACCCTGGCTTTAGATATCCAGGGATGGGCCAGCAGCCGTTTTCTAACCAATCTCAGGTTGATCGCCAGAATGTTGTCGCCATGTTTAATGCCGGCCTGCTCCAAAATCTCATTTTCGGACAATCGTACTTGCCCCTGTATCTCGATTGCATGGGTCGAAAAGTAATTGGTTTGGGTTACAGCTGCGTAGCCCACCACAAAAAGTGCACTGACCGCCAGCAGGATCACTATTAAAGAGATCAGCTTGAAACCGGCCGCCAAGCGGCCCGCCATGCGCCGCTGCTTTTTCTTGGCGCGCTTTTTATAGCGGTTTTTACGTGCTGGTTTTTTCTTGCCCAACAATTCGGACCTCCGGTGCCAGATCGGTACCGAAACGCTCTTTGACCGTCTCCTGGATCTTGGCTGCAAGGGTCAATACATCTGCGGCGCTGGCGCCGCCACAGTTAACAATATAGTTGGCGTGCCGCAACGACACCCGTGCACCGCCAACCTGCGATCCTTTCAATCCGGCTTCATCAATGAGCCGTCCCGCCGGCATATCATCCGACGGGTTTTTAAAAAAACAACCTGCGCTGGGCCGCCATGACGGCTGCCGTCGCGATCGCTCCCGCATCCATCGACGCGCTTGCTGCCGGACCTTTTCACGATCCGCCCGGGCCAGATTCAATTGCGCCGAGATCAACGCCACCGGGGCTGATTGATCTACTTCGAAAGGCATCTGTAAATTGCGATATTGATACCTCATTGCCTCGCGCCGAATATTAACTTTTTCTCCCGTTGCTGTCATTACTGCCACCGTATCGATGACATCCGCTATTGTACCGTGTGCTGTTCCGGCGTTCATACATATGGCCCCACCCAAAGTGCCGGGAATCCCCAGAGCAAAATTCATCCCCTGCCACCCCTGCTTCAGGGCCAAGGAACAAATCCGCCTGGTCGGCACGCCAGCGCCTGCCGCCACTTTAACGCGCTCTTGGTGCTGCTGCCATCTGACGTCTGCCGCAAGAGCCCCCAAATGGATCACGAGACCGCGAATGCCTCCGTCTCTGACCAACAAGTTGGTCCCGCCACCGACTAAGATATAGGGTATTTTTTTCTGCCGGGCCCATTTTAATATCGTTTTTAGTTTTATCTCGCTGGCCGGTTGAATGAACGCATCGGCCGGACCGCCAATTTTAAAAGAGGTGTGTTTGGCCATGGGTTCGTCAAACCGAACGCGCTTGCCATACTGCTGGCGTAACCACAACCTGTCTTGAGCATTAAACATCGATCATCTCCAGCAATGCCTCTGCTACCTGGTAAACATTGCCCGCTCCCAGCGTGAGCACCACATCATGATCCGTAATGAGATCGGCCAACCGCTCTACGGCCGTGCCGATATCTTCTACGAAATGGACCTCCTTATGGCCGTGGGCTTGAATACTTTGGCACAATTTACGGCTCCCCACGCCCGGTATGGGCTGTTCACTGGCAGCATAGATCGGCAGCACAAAGAGAATATCGCTCTGATAGAAACTCCGGGCAAAATCGTCAAAAAGGGCCTGGGTGCGGGTGTACCGGTGGGGTTGGAATACCACCACTTTTCGTTTACCCGGCCACCCCTGGGCCAGCGCCGCCAGCGTGGTCTTTATCTCCGTGGGATGATGGCCATAATCATCCAACACAATGGTTCCTTTAACCCGGCCTTTAATCTCCAATCGGCGCTGGACCCCTTCGACCATCTCCAGGGCAGCCTTGATTTTTTTGAACCCGATCCCCAACTCCAAACCGACGGCAATACTGGCCAAAGCATTGGACACATTGTGCTCTCCGGGCATATTCAAGGTAATCTTGCCCAACACC
>JASFKE010000191.1:0-7274 GCA_050118795.1 Desulfobacteraceae bacterium
GGTCACAAATGGAATGGTGAAATTGGCGTCCAAGCCCCCGGGTATATGCCGGATATTGGATGGAGAACGTTGCAGAAAATCGATATGGCGCACAAACCCAGCCAAACACGGGTTTATGTGATGTCAGGTTCGAACCGCGCAAAAATAATTTTACATTTTTATGTGGTGAGGCGCCCACCTGGCAAGGCGTGAAAGTTCAAGCGCATATCCAGATATTTCAAGATTTCTCAACGCCGCCAGGCGCAAGTGCATCGCCGCTTGAAAATGTGACGTTATTTTTGCGCGAGCCTAAACGGCACCTGGAAAATGGGAATTACTTCACAGCCTCTTTAAGTGCTTTGCCTGCAGTGAACTTAGGCACTTTTCCGGCCGGAATCTGAATAGGGTCACCCGTCTGCGGATTACGCCCGGTGCGAGCCTTGCGCTCGCTGACCTTAAAACTGCCAAATCCTGAAATTTGAACTGCATCATTTTTTGCCAACGCCCCGGTAATGGAATCGAACATGCAGTCGACCGCCTCTTTGGCCTGTTTCTGGGTTCCGAGAACGGATGCAACTTCATTCACTAAATCCGTCTTGTTCATTACTGCCTCCTTCTTTTTTATGAATATTTAAATATGGGTGGTCAATAAATTGGTATTGAGGAACATACCTTTAAATTTGGTGATGCAGAACATACCTTCGCCCCTGGAAATGCACAAGACAAAAATCGCCACGCCACTGTAATTTGCGATTTTGATACAACAGGGGTACCTCTTATGCGTTATGAATTGGCAAAAATGGTGAAAACGTCATCAGTACTGAACAAAACAGTACATCTGTACACCCGGTGATTGCGCCTGTCGGACCGGATACTGACTTTGGGTGCACTGAACAAACCCCAGTTTTTTATAAAGCTTTTTCAATGCGGGATTATTCGTCAGCGAGATGAATCGTGTAAACCCCTGTTGTTTGGCGTTCTCCATGAAAGCTTCCACCGTAAACACCCCCACCCGCTGATTGCGAAATTTGGTGGAGATGGCAAGGGCCGCTATCTCCGCTGTTTTCTCATCAATCTTTTTTTTCTCAACACAGCCGACTACGATACCGTCAATCAAGGTTATGTAAAAGTTTTTCCAATGCGTTTGCAGATATGCTTCGGTTCGGGGTTTGATATACCCTTGGTGCTTGTAGAGATTTAGAATCCCCCTGATGAGCCGCACATCCTCCTTTGTTTCAATGGGCTTGAATTGCTCCACAAAGTTGTTGGCAATCAAACTGCCATGGCCTTCAATGGTAAAAAGCTCATATTTGATGGCGTTTTTTCCGGCCGGCACAATATAAACGCGTTCATAGTGGCCCTTGTCAATTTTGTGGCAGATACGCTCCAATATGGTTTTCAAGTTGATATTAGCTATAAATTCACCCCATTGGGAAAAACTCTGCCGCACACCGGGGGTGGTCAGGGCGTTGATCACCCGGCCTTTTTGATCCAACAAGGGTTTGCGTTCCAAAAAGATGAGCTTATTCACGCGCTCTTCATGATCCAGTACATGACTGTAAAAATCAATTTCAGGCAGCAGCCTCACGATACGCGTTTGGGGAAGTCGCTCCCGCAATTGGCGAAAAAATTTTTTGTTGGCAAAACGATTGGAAATGTTGTGATAGAGAGCCGTTTGAATCCCTTGACGATTGAGAAATTTGAGATCCGTGATCACGGCGCTGAAATGATCACGCAGGATACCTTCACGGCATGCGACACAAACCGTCTTGCCGGCTAGGGCACGTGTATATTCCTCAATGTAGAGCTGTGGCATGGCAACCTTGTCGTGACGGTATCGTTAAGGAAAAAAATCAATTGAGGCTGTTTAGATAGTCCAATAGCCCGAACATCAACTGGTGGGATTGCTCAAATGGCGCATCCGGCGACAAGATCTGATCCGGCGTTGAGACGAATTCATCGCGCTTTAGATCAGCCGCGCAATGATCGACCAATGCGGCCGCACCGGTGCGGGTCACCTCTATATGGAATTGCAGCCCGACCACCCGGTCCCGGTATATAAACCCCTGACTGCGGCAGGCCCGGCTGCTGGCCAGGAGCCTCGCCCCGTCGGGAATATCAAAGGTATCACCGTGCCAATGCAAGGCATCCCACTGGGGGCGAAAAGCAGCGGCAACGGGGTGATCGAGAATTCTGTTGTTCAGAAAGACCGGAAACCAGCCGATCTCCTTGTAGGCATTGACTCTTATACCCGCCCCCAACACATCGGCAATCAACTGTGCTCCCAGACAGATGCCCAGCACCACTTTCCCCTCCTCCACGGCCCGCAAAATGGCTTGCTTCTCGGATGGCAGCCAAGGATAATCCATATCATCGTAAACCCCCATGGGACCCCCCATGACGATCAGCCAATCGGTATGATCCGGCATTGAGATCGTTTGATCCGCGTAAAATTGGGTGGTTGAGATATCAAAACCGTTATTCAAAGCCCAATCTTCGATGATGCCCAGATTTTCATAGGGAACATGCTGGAAATAGTGCAGTTTTTTCATGATAGGCTAATCCTGGCCAATGGTTGGTTTTCAACAATCGCCGCCCGGGAACCGATGGCGCAATCTAAAATTATAAAAACTTCATTGCCACACGCCACAACAGGGACAGATCTCAATGACAACATGGCAACTTGAACACTTATATCAAAACAAACGCGGCCATGGCAGTTGCCTGAAAGGATCATAATCTACAATTGTGTCATATGTCGACTTTTATTATCACAATAATGATTGATATGCCCCCCGAGCCGATATCGTTGCAGAAGCCTTTAAGGCTTCAGGGCTTTTCAATCTTTTTGCCACCTTTTTTCCCAGCTATGGGCTACTTTATCAGCATCAAAGATAGTGCCGGCAAATAGGTTACCATGATCAAGCAAATCAGCAGCAGTACCAGATAGGGGACGGAGGCACGGTAGAGTATTGTTACCGGTTCTTTAAACTTCAGACTGGAGACAAATAAGTTCATACCCACCGGCGGTGTTGAGTATCCGATCTCCAGATTGACCAGAAAAATCACGGATAGATGGTACAGATCAACGCCGTAACTTTGAGCTACCGGGACAATGATGGGCACCACGATGACAATGGCCGAAAAGATATCCATGATGCAGCCCACGCCGATGAGGAATATATTCAGTCCAGCCAAAAAAAGATATTTGTTTTCGGTCAGGCCGGTGAGCGCCTCTAAAATCCGATTGGGGATTTGGGCATCCACCAGATACCCGGTGAATCCCAGCGCCATCCCCAGAATAATGATGATGGCCCCCGCCAACATGGCACTCTCAATCATGATGTCGGGTAGCTCGCGCCGCCAGTGGATCTCTTTGAGCACACAGCACTCCACCACAATCACATACGCCAGGACAACGGCCGATACTTCGGCAATGGTCACAAATCCGCCGTATACGCCCACAAGGATGATGGCCACAAGGAGCCAATCCCAAATACCGACTTTAAAGCACTCGGCCACCAGCCGCCATGAGAATCGCCCTTGGGCATTGCGCCGAAGGGGGGGGGTGATACCTATTAAAAATGCATATGCGGATAACACGAAAAGGAGTAAAAGCCCTGGAAGCAATGCCGATCTGAAAATTTTGGCGATATCTATCTGAGCCACTACGCCGTATAAAATGATCGGCAGGCTGGGCGGAAACAGCAGCCCCAAACTGCCCCCGGTGGTAAGCAATCCTAAAGAGAACCTTTTGCTATACTGCTGCTGCAAAACGGGATAGAGAACCGCCCCCATGGCCACAATGGTCACTCCGCTGGCGCCTGTAAGGGCCGTAAAGAAGGCACATGCCACCAGCGCCGCCATGGCACTGCCTCCCGGCAGCCAACCGACAGCGGCATCCAGAAAGTTCATCATCCGTTGCGGCGCCCCGGAAGCTGTCAGCACGCACCCCACCATGGTAAACAGCGGCAAGGCCACCAGGATCGGCATGGTGGCCAGGCGATTCATTTCGATTAAGATGGTCTGCACAACCATGGAATCGAAATCACTGCTCAACAGGCAGACCAAAGAGAGCCCGGCAATGGAGACAAATAACGGCATCTCCAATAAGGTGAGAACCAGGATCAAAATGACGGCGATGATCAGAAATGTCACGGGCCTTCTCCCCCGGCGGCACGCCATGAGCGCAACAAACGGATAGAGAAACGCAACAAGGCCGTGGCGAAAAAAAGCGGAAAGCAGATGGTCGGCCACCCCCCGGCCCCGAAAAGGACGATCTCGTTACGCACGAACGGTACGGCTGCAAAGATCAATACACCGCACACCCCCATGGCGAAGAGGCTGGTCAAGCCTACGGCCAGCCGCCGGCCGTAACGGGGGAGAAACCGCAGCAGCAGTTCGATCTTGATATGACGGTGGTGTTTCAGTGCCAGCGTGGCACCCACCAGGGCCAGCCACAACACCACGGTGGGCGATAGCTCTATGAAATAATGGGAGGTCCAGTGGAGGAAATTTCGGGTGAAGATGTTGACGCAAATCATCCCGATGAGCAGGGTATAAAGCCCAACGACCAATACCCGTTCCAACCTCTCCAACCCGTCATCTATCTTTGTGATCCACTCAAGCATTGTCTATCAGTTTGCAGCTATGGGGTTAGCTCCTCCAATAGAAGCGAAACAGACTATTGTATTTATACTCACAGGCCTTTTCACCATTTTGCCATCTTTATCAGGCAGCGATGGGGTTCGCTCAGGGCGCGTCGCGCAGCGTGTCGATCAAGACATTAATTTTATCAAACAACGCCTGGGGATAAATGCCGGGTATGCTTTGGGCATATGTCTTTTGGGCATCCTTTTGAAAAGTCTTCTGTTGATCGGCCGTTGGCGACACAAATGTCAGTCCCTGGGCTTGCATGACTTTCAGTGCATTTTTGTTATCTTCGCGGGTGAGCTGCACCAGTTTGTTGCAGTGCATGCGGGCCGAGGTTTTGATGGCGGCCTGATGTTCCTTGGGCAGAGCGCTAAAAGCCTTTCGAGTCATCAGCAACGCAGCCGTGGAGTTGGCCATGGGATAGTCGAGCACATAGCGAACACGCGTATGCCATTGAAAGGCGACAGCCGCCAGCGGCGGCGAATAAAAAGAATCGATCATACGGGTTTCAAGGCCGGTATTGACTTCCGCAATGTGCAGCGGGGTGGTGCGCACCCCGAAATTGTGTAGAAAATTCTCCGCCACCCGATCGCCTTTCCAGACCCACATTTTAGCGGATTTGAAATCTGTCGGTTTGGAAAGGTTCTTCCGTGAGAAGAGATAGACCCACCCCCCTTCTGTGAACCCCAGAAGCACGAATCCTTTTTTTGAAAAGGCTTGGGTAAAGTGATCAAACAATTGATCCCGAACCGCATCGACCTCTTGGTCGTTTCGAAAGAGCAAGGGCGCTTCCAGAACCCGCAGCTCAGGCACAATGATGCCCAGTCCCACACCTGAAAATCCGGCCGCCTGGATACGGTTGACCCGCATCTTGCGCATCACATCAGCCTCATCGCCGCTGACGCCGCCCGCATAAATAACGAAATCCACAGCCCCGGAGGTCCGGCGCGAGATATCCGCGGCCATCTGTCTGAGCACCTTGACCCAGGTACTGCCCTCAGGGGTGACCACCGCCGCCTTGATCTTTGTGGGCTCCGCATGGGCCGACAGCGAGAAACAAGTTGGCGCCAGCAACAGGGCGCTGAAAAGACAAATACCGGTAAGATATCTACCCATAGGATTGCTCCTTATAATCAATCCGGCAAGACGATTCCCAACGCCTTTCACCGGAGATGTCAATCAAAAAAGCGATCTGCGGCGTCAAGATAGAGTTGAGCCCTGACCGCGGCGACACGGTCCAGTAACCTGGCTGACCGGTCTCTCTCACGGATCTGCACAACCGTAGACAAAGACTGCACAAAAGCCTCTCGATCTTGTTGCCGCACCAGGATATATCGTGCCCAGTAGACAGTGCCCAGACTTGGAACGCCGTTGTTCATTTCGGTGTGGCGTTGGAAATATTTACGGGCTTTTTCAGGATTTCCGCCCATCATCGGCGCACGGGAGGCGTGGTAAACCAACAGGGCCAGGTAGGCATCGCCATGGTGATAGGCTTCGTTCAATTCCACCACCCGATCCATGGTCTTTTCCACCAGATGGGCCTTGGCCATGGCCTCCACAGAGTCGAGCCGGTGTTGCACAAACCCACCTAAATTGAAGCCGTACCAAAATAGAGCCGGTACATCCTCGGCTTCGGTCGATCGGATAAACGCCTCGGCCGTTATCAATTGATTGAGTTGGGAACGCGCCTGGGGGTACCGGTTTTCCAAGCTTCGCAAGGCATATTGCGCCCCTCTTTGAAAATACCGCCCAGCGGCGTCGTCCAGCAATCCGGGAGCAATACCGGTCTCGACCACCGAAGGCCGTTTCAGGCGCAACGCCTCCAATTCACTTTCCAAAATGGCAAACGCATAGCCACCGTAGAGCCGGGCCAGCAATACCAAGAGTTTTTCATTGCCCGGATCGCTGGCCAGCAACGTCTCCAGCAGCTTGATGTGGGCAGGCATGGATTTGGCGAGCAGATGAAGATCGTCTTCTTGCTCTATGGCCGGCAAGCCTTGTTCGACCATATCGACAAATTCCCGCACCATGACAGAGCGCGGCGCGCAAGCGGCCAGTGCCAGCGAACAGGCCACCGCCAGTGCGAACAGAGCTGATTTCTTGGTAATGAATCCCATATCGGTAACAATTTTTTGCTGTGAAAAAATAGATCAGGTCACCATACCCTCCATGAACAAATCGACAGATCGGGCATAACGGGCATAACGGGCATAACGGGAAGGGCGGCGCCAATGATATCACCATAACGGCCCAATTTTAAATACCTTAGAATATAGGCAAGGACAAGACATTTGTAGACAAGAGAAAATAGTGCTTCCAGCAAAAGGTCAATATGCCGGCGGATTGGTATTTTTACCCACGGACAAGGCCCAACGGGGCGTCTGCCAGGATCGGTTTGAAGCTCTTGTGGCCGAGGAGGGACAAAAACTGCTGGGGTGGCGCAAGGTACCGGTCTGCGGCGACGTCCTGGGGCACCTGTCGCGCCATGCGCAGCCTGCTATTTATCAAATCTTTATCGGCCAAGGCGGCGATGTGCGGAACCAGACCGATTTTGAACGAAAACTCTATGTGATTCGAAAACAGATTGAACACACCATCCGCGATTTGAATCTCTATTTTCACATCCCCAGCCTCTCCAGTAA
>JASFKE010000192.1:0-7268 GCA_050118795.1 Desulfobacteraceae bacterium
ATTCTCTTCATGGAAAGGGCGCGGCGACGAGGCGCCGGCGGGGTTGGGCGCAAACATAGAACCCCCCGAGTAGGTGGGCGGGCCGGAGGCTTCCATCTGCCGCGTTATTAAGGGCTTGCAATAGTTAAAATCAAGGAGAGTAATATTATGTCTGATAATTCAAAAAGGGTGCGCAGGACATTTCCGGTCACCTGGGGGCAGCTTCATCGGGACAGCCGGGCGTTGGCCTGGCGGTTGCTGGATTCCGATTATTTCCAGGGTATTGTCGCCATTACCCGTGGCGGTCTGGTGCCGGCGGCCATCGTGGCCCGGGAGCTGGATATCCGCCTGGTGGAGACGGTGTGTGTGAGCAGTTATAACTGGCAGGATCAACGCGGGGAGGTGGAGATCCTCAAAGGCCTGAACATGGACGGAGAGGGCTGGCTGCTCATCGACGACCTGGTGGATACCGGCAAAACCGCCGAGACGGTTCGCAATATGCTCCCCAAAGCTCATTTCGCAACGGTTTATGCCAAACCCAAGGGGCGCCCTCTGGTGGATACCTTTGTCACCGAGGTGAGCCAGGACACCTGGATCCTCTTTCCCTGGGACAGCGACGTCCAGTATGTGGATCCCATACGGCGGGAAAAGCAGCCCCAGTGACAACCGCCCCCACCATAAGGCTTGAGTCGGTCAGCAAGTCCTTTGGTCCGGTTCAGGCCAACAAGGCCATCGACCTGGATATCCGCGCCGGTCGAATTTTGGCGCTGCTGGGAGAGAATGGGGCCGGAAAGAGCACCCTGATGAGCATTCTGGCCGGCCGGCTGCAACCCGACAGCGGCCAGATCCGGGTGGACGGGCGGGCCGTGGAGATCTCCTCGACCCGGACGGCCCATCAACTGGGCATCGGCATGGTCTACCAGCACTTCATGCTGATCGACAGTATGACAGTGGCCCAGAATGTCCTTCTGGGACAACCTGACCAGGGCTTCTGGTTGAATGTTCGAAAGATGAACACCCAGGTGGCGGCCCTGGCCCAGACCTACGGTCTGGCCATCGACCCGGCCGCGCGTGTGGGGGATCTGTCCATGGGCGAACGGCAGCGGGTGGAGATTTTGAAGCTGCTGCAACGCCAAAGCCGGGTGTTGATATTTGACGAACCCACGGCCGTATTGACGCCCCAGGAGTCGGAGCAGCTCTTTCAGGCCCTCAAACAGATGGCCGCTCAGGGCAAGGCGGTGGTCTTTATCAGCCATAAGCTCGACGAAGTGATGGCGGCGGCCGATGAGATCGCCATATTGCGCAAAGGCGAGGTCACCGCTCATATGTCGGCGGAGGCGGTGACCTCCAAAGCGGATTTGGCCCGGGAGATGGTGGGGCGGGCCGTGGTGTTTCAGGTGGCGCGCGAACCTATGGAAACCCGCCAGTCGGTGTTGCGCATTCAAGGTCTGGAAGGAGAGGGGTTGAAAGATCTCCATCTCCAGTTGCGCCAGGGCGAGATCCTCGGGTTGGTGGGGGTGGCCGGAAACGGCCAGAAGGCTTTGGTTGAGACCATTTGCGGACTGCGGCCGCCCCGATGCGGAGAGGTGAGCATTCTGGGCCGCAGCTGGTCCGATTTTTTCGCCGACCACTCCTGGGACGGCAATTTGGTCCACATTCCGGAGGATCGCCGCGGGCTGGCCACCTGCCTCACGTTGAACTTGTTGGAAAATTTTCTTCTGACCACCCGACAGGGGTTTTGCAAAGGGCCCTGGCTCTTCAGATCCAAAGCCTGTGAAAAAATCGAGGCCCTTGTGGCGGAGTTTGATGTCCAGCCCCCCGATCCCATGGCGTTGGGCCGCCAGCTCTCCGGCGGCAATCTTCAGAAACTGGTGCTGGCCAGAGAGTTCTATCGCCGCCCGCGCCTGATTGTGGCCGAGCAGCCGACCCAGGGCCTGGACGTGGGCGCTACCGAAGCGGTGTGGAAGACATTGCTCAAAGCCCGTCATCGTGCCGGCATCCTGCTGGTAACCGGGGATCTGAACGAGGCCCTGAGTCTCTCCGATCGTATTGCCGTGCTCTACGACGGCCGCATTATGGATACCTTCGACACCCAGGAGCGGAAAAAGGTCGAAAGCATAGGATTGCTGATGGCCGGAGTTGTTGAATAAGGGCGCAGGAAAGAAATAGCGGTCTTTTGGTGCATTTAAATAAGACCGCCCGGGTGGAAAGATCCACCACAGGCGGTTCAGGGGCACCCGATCTAACGGGGAGTGGGGTTAGTGGACGGTGATCTGTTTGGGTTTTTGCACTTCAGGTTTGGGGACCAGCACTTTCAGGACGCCGTCCTTGTATTCCGCTTTGATCTGTTCGGTCTTCACATCGGCCGGTAAGGTAAAGGCGCGTTCAAATCGTCCATAGGTGCGTTCTCTTTTGAAATACCGCTCTTCGTTAACCTCTCTGTCTTCGGACCGTTCCCCCTTGAGGGTTAAAACGCGGTCTTTGACATCCACCGTAATCTGGTCTTTCTCCATTCCGGGGATTTCAGCCTTGACCACGATGTTATCCTCTTGTTCATAGATGTCCACCGCCGGGTTCCAGCTCCAGAATCCGTCACCTTCGGTGGTTCTGCGGCTGGGGTAAAAGAAGTCGTCGAACAGGTTGTTCATGTTGTGGCGCAGGCTGAATAGATCTCTTGCAGGGTTCCATTTAATCAATTGCATGGTTTTCCTCCTAATTCATTATTATGTCGGTTAAATCGTTTCGGGTACCTTGTTACAATTTCGTTTGTCAAAACAATAACTACGCTAACAGTCATGTCAATAATAGTTAATTACTTTTTAATAATAAATATAAAGGTAATGAAAAAATGCCGCTGCCGTTATCTTGTTTACATCGAAGGCCAATGATGATATCGAACGGTGATTTGATTGATTTTTGCAACAATACCGATTGCTTAGGATTTTGTGTGGAATATGGAAATTTTTGACAGCCACTGCCATCTCGATGACCGCGGTTTTGATAAAGACCTGGATGATGTGATTCAACGGGCCCGCAAGGCCGATGTCAAGGCCATGATGGCGGTGGGCATCGATGCCCCCACATCCCGAAAAGCCGTCTCCATTGCCAACCGATATGACGGCCTCATCGCCTCGGTGGGGGTTCACCCCCACGACGCCAAGGGGTGTAGCGATGATATTTTAAATGATTTAAAATTGTTGGCATCGGATTCCAAGGTCAGGGCATGGGGGGAGACCGGTCTGGATTACAACCGCATGTTCTCTCCCCGGCAGGATCAGGAGCACTGGTTCGTTCGTCAGCTGGAGTTGGGATTGGAACTGAAATTACCGATGATTTTTCATGAAAGAGATAGCCGGGGGCGGTTTCTGGAGATACTTCGCGCCAATTGGGATCCCGGTTGCAAGGGCGTTGTCCATTGCTTTTCAGGCAGTGCGTCCGAGCTGGAGGCCTATCTGGATTTGGACCTCTATATCGGGATCACGGGGATCCTGACCGTCAAAACCCGCGGTGCGGCCTTACGCGAATTGGTTGAAAACATGCCTGCCGATCGAATGTTGGTGGAGACCGACGCGCCCTATCTGACCCCGACACCGGAACGCAATAAATTCCGCCGCAATGAACCGGCTTTCGTACGCACGGTGCTGCTCAAACTGGCCTCTGTCCGCCAGGAGGATCCCGAGGCCCTCGCCAAAAAAATCTGGGACAACACCTGCCGCCTGTTCGGGCATCCGTGATGATTATTAGCATTAAAGATTCCATCCAAAGCGTCGATCATATAAATACACCAGGCGCCGGTGTATTCGCCATGGCATGATACATTTACCGGTGTGGCGATCAGACCATAACAAAGGATGGAAGGTTATGTCAGAACGCACTATTCTCATCGTCGATGATGAAGAGAAGATCCTCAAGGCGATCCAACGCACCTTGCGAAACGAAAACTATGCGATTTTTTCGGCCCTCGGCGGTGAAGAGGGGCTAAAACTGATGGAGATGCGCGAATTCGATCTGGTGATGAGCGACCAGCACATGCCGGGCATGGACGGGGTGACGTTTCTCCAGAAAGTGAAGGCTGAGCAGCCCCAGACCCTGACCATCATGCTGACCGGGGCCAAAGAGATCAGCGTGGCCATGGAGGCCATCAACGAAGCCGGTGTTTACAAGTTCATCCTCAAACCGTGGGATGATGACGATCTGAAGGTCACCATCCGCCGGGCCCTGGAATCCCTGGACCTGGTGCGCGAGCGCGACGCCCTTCGCGAACGGGTAAAATCCCGTGATACCTTGCTGAAAAATCTAGAAAAAGAGCATCCGGGCATAACCCAGGTGGATAGGGATGAGGATGGGTATCTGATCCTCGAGTAAGCCTTTTTGACGTCATATCCCTCTGGCGTGGAAACATCGATTTAATTCAAACCAAAATCACCGAGAAAATTTCTTACCAGTCTGGCCCGAGACATAAAAAACCAATCTTATTGTGCGTGCAGATTCGCATTAGAGACTTTTTATGGCTTTGTAGGATGAGTGTTTGACACGCCTTATAATGATCATTAGTATGATAATATATGAAAGGATGGGGTATGAAAGAGGCAGTGAAAACAGAAAGAATCACCATATTGGGATCCCCTGATTTTAAGGCATTTTTAAATAGAGAAGCCAAAAAAGAGGGGGTGAGTTTATCGCAGCTTGTGCGGCAACGATGCGAGAACAAACCTTCGAGCAAAGACGAGGAGTTGTTGGCAGCGCTTGTAACAGAGCTCAGCGCGGCAACCGCCAAGGCTAAATTATCGTTGGAAAAAGGTCTGGCTGATGCGCAAAAGGTGCTATCGGAATTGAGGGGGAAAGCTTGAGTACATTGAAAGATGTCATGTCGGCAATGAAAGAGGTGATGTTGTTAACCGATAAGGTTGACCGCGCAGGATCTGTACTCTCTGAAATGGCCGTTGAGTTGCGCGATCATGACCGGCGATTGGTTCGATTGGAAACAATCGTCGAGATTGCCAAAGGCCAACAGCGCTTAGCTGAAAAATAAGATCATCCATGAAACAGAGAAAATCAGATACAGCGATCGCCGACTGTCTTGTTCACAACTCTCATATCCTTATTCCGTCATGCCAATGCGGCCCGGGCCAATCTGCCGACAGATGGGTTCTTGAGCTCGTGGTCGACATACAGGGGTATCTCCTGCCTATGGTGAAGAAGGGCTCTTAAAGGGGGTTCCAGCGTGCGCTCTCCCAGAGGCGCGGCCGCCCATGCCGCCAACCCCTGAAGGTGGGGATCCGGGGATGTCAGGTAGGGCATCAGCAAGCCCGCTGACGGCTTCAGCAGATCAGGCCGTTTGTGCCCTAGCCGCCCCCAGGCCCATAAGACGCCTTGCTGCAAGGTCGGATGTTCCAGATAGTTGCCCTCCGGATCGGCGTAAGAGATCAGAATGCACCCGAATTCCCGGGCCAGTCTTTCATCCCGGGCCATTATCTCTCCAAGGGATTCAGGCGATCCCCACCCAATGCCGCCGGATTCGTCATTGAGGTTCCACATGAACCTGCGCATAATAACCCGGGCCGATTCCATCTCTTTACGGGCCAATTGGGATACCACCGCTCCCATGGCCGACACCGCCCGCCAGCGGACAAGGGGGTCGCCATGGTAGAGAAGGCCGAACAGGGGATTGACGATTTGTCTTAATGGGAATTGACACAGGGCGTCCAAAGCCGCACCCAAATCGTCAGACCTGAGCAGTGAGAGGGTCTCTTTTTTTAATCGCCGATAGGTCATTGATCCGAAAACTATTCAAAAGGTGATAATCTCATACCCCTGTTCCCGAAAGTCGGCCATGGAGGGGTGCCCATTCATCCCGTCCAGCAGCTCCAGCCCCTTTTCCCGGCACGCCTCCAGTGTCCCCAGTTTCTGCGAGCAGGCCTTGCACACCCCTTGAACCAGGCCCGCGGCCAGAGTCTTTTCCCACAATTTGTGCAACGGATGATCCTCCTCACCCAGGGCCGGAATCAATTGCGTAGCCGCCCCCTCGACAACCACCCGGCACTCATAAGATTTGGCATCCATATCCAGGGCATTGAGCAAAACATGGATAAAGCACATGGGGTCCCCGTTAAAAACAAAAAGCGCAACTTTCTTCATTTTATTAAAAACCATCCTGTTTTTTAAGTGTTAACCGTTCAGTCTCTCTCAATGCAATTGTTCGCCTTTAAATGGCCTGTTTGCATTATTGTCTTTCGTAATATTTTACCACAAAAACTGTTTAAACTCTCATTAGCTTGCATTGCTCTAATGGTAAGGGCTTTATGCAAATCACTGTCAACTCTCAATTGAAATTTTCCAGAAAATTTTTTGCCGGAAATACTTGCAGGTAAAGGGATATTGTCATTTTCATAAATTTCAATCCATTCATCTAATATCCGGCACAATTGTCGATAAACATCCTCTTCATTATCACCATGACAGCATTTGCCAATCCAGCCGGGAATTGAACCAACATAGCATTGATCTTCTTCTGACCACTCAACAATTTTCAAATAATGGTCTTTTTTTTTCATTTTTTGGACCTTTTTATTTTAAGTTGAACTTCTTTCTCCTGATAATGTTTTGCATCATCACCAAGTTTGCCGGAAATGGTTATGACAATTCCCTTGGGATGCATTAAATTCCGATGGCTGCCTTTTCCGCCACGATTAATAAAACCTGCTTTTTCAAGATCTTTAATAAGTTGTCTGATTTTTCTTGGCATAAAATGGATAGTACCAATGTGGTACCAAAATGTCAATATGCGTTTCCAAGGAAGGCGAACCGCTCAGCTCACAGGTGAGGGCCTCGAGGTGGCACGAATCCAGTGAAGCCGGAGGTTCGGCAGCATTTTATTTGCTGCAATTTATCATCTGCAAGTTTCTGTTGGATTAATATAGTGTTAACTGTTTAGTTGGCAAATGTGCTTGGTGCTGTCATAGCAAGGAAGCCATCAAGATAATAGCCATGCTTATTTTTGTATATCATACACTGGAAAATGTATAATTTTTGTGTTAAATACCGCACTGTTTCTACAAAGCATCACTTTGCACCCTGCATCCAGAAAAATTCTGTTCCCGGTATTATCATAAGCTTTAGTCATGAGGATAATTATGGCCAAAGCAAATAGTAGCTCTCCTCAAAAAAAAATCGGGTGCATGGCTCTATTCGTGTAATAAATGTAAGTCTGGATCTATTGGGCCGTTAAAGCCTTCTGTCTTTTTAAAATTGCATACTATCGACTATGGAGGATCAAAACTTATGGCGTT
>JASFKE010000193.1:0-7255 GCA_050118795.1 Desulfobacteraceae bacterium
ATAAAAATAGATGGCAAAATAGGTTAAAAGTCTTTTCTCCTTACGCCGGTTATTTTTCTGGTGTTCATGGATTGACACACAAGAATCAATTATGTATACCGGCAAGTACAAAAATAAGATCCAATCATGCAAAAACAAAATAACAATTCCCATAAAAGTTAAGAAGGGGTTCTTTTTACTGTCATGGTACAAGATAAAGGCGCCAGAGTTTTGTTTGCTGCCATTTTCCTGATTATGACCTGTGCAGTAGTAGCGTTTTGGTTCTATTTTGACGATGCCGGACCCCAGCAGTCAGTCTCCATCGAGGGGAGGCAACCTCGTCCACTGACATCGCCACAATCCGCAGACACCCCTGTGAAAACCCCATTGCCGGCAACAAGGAAAGCGGCGGCTGATGCCGGTTCCGGACAGGAAGAGTCCTATTCCAACCGCAAAGAGGCGGCGGCCGATTCCGATCACGAAAATCCCTATTTCGACCGCGAGGTGAAGGCGCGTCTGGCACAGGTGGCAGATATCTACGCCGAACAGATCCGGTACCCCGCCTTCTCCATGCCGATTCAGAATCAGGAAGCTTTGCGCAAGTACCTGCCAAACCGCAGTTTGGATGCTGAGCGGCCATTGGACATGGAAGAGGAGAGCAGCCCCCGCCTTCGCCTGCAGACCGATAAGTACCAATATTTCACTGGTGACATGATTAATGTGACGGTGATCGTGACCGGCCTGACCGGCGATCCCAGTGTGGAGGTCGGGGCCCGGCTGGTCGCGCAGGGGCAAACCCTGGCCAGGGCCGGTACAGATGCTGTCGACCAACAGGCCGGCCTCTACCGGATGCGCTTCGCCGACCTCGATGCCATAGCGGATTCCCAAGCCGGTGTGTTGCGTGTTGTCGCAAGGATCAATATTGACGGCGAGGCGTATGAAATCGGCACCCCGGTCTCTTATGCGGCCAATGTGGCCACGGTGACCGGCGTGGGGATGGCCCAGGTCAGTGGCGAGTATCTCAATATCCCTGTCAATGTCACCACCACCAAGCCCGGCTATCACGAATTGGATGCCAATCTGTACTCTGCGCAAAGTTACATGCCGCTGGTGCACCTGACCGCTCAGCAGGAGCTGCAGACCACCAGTGGCCTGATGCAATTGCAGGCGCATATTGCGTCGCTCAAGGTTGCGGGTGATCCCGGTCCCTATATTTTGAAAGACATTAGCTTCACCCGTATGCCGTCACCTCCTGATTTTAGCACCGAATATGGCAACGCCGCCCAGGATTCCTACTCAGTTAACGGTTATGCCTTTGATGAATACGATGATGTGCCCTATGTCGACGAGGAGGCCAACAAACGCCTCGAGCTTCTGCGTGAAATTGGAAGCGTGAATTGATAGCACGCCTTACAAAACGGCAAATTGATAGCGGAGGAGATCAGATGAAACAACTGAAGCACTTGTTAACGGCAGTGGCAATATTGCTGGCAGCGGCAACCGCCAACGCCCAGCTGGCCGGCAAAAACGTTCTTTTGATCCATGGGTTTAAGTCCCAACATCTTATTAATCCGCCCAGTGATGAGGGTTTGGCGGATGGTCTTGCCGCCTGGGCGGATTTTGAACCGGCACTTACGGATCCGGCGACCGCCCGTATATTGTATTGGCCCTCCCACCACCGCCTGTCGGGGGCCGGAGGAATTGCCGCATTGATTACGTCGCAGCTGAAGCCGATCGTGGAATCCGGCTTTTGCGATGACCAATGTATCATCATTACCCACTCCACCGGTGACTTGATCGCGCGTTACATCCTGGCCAACAAGTTGTCCCTGCTCGGCTCCTCATTGGCCGGCCGCTTTCGGGTGGCGGCGGTCATCGACATGGCCGGCGCCGGCGGTGGCACCGAGCTGGCGGATCTCGCAGTGGATGTGATCAATGGCGTGGAGACCCGTGCGGATATCTTGGCGTCGTTGACGGAATTTGCCGGTTTCGATTTCGAAGTCGGCCAGAATCCCGGTGTTCTCATCGACCTGCAGACCAGCGTTGCGCGTAACACTGCGGTAAGCAATATCCCGGCGATTCCCCGTTTGCGCATTGCCGGCACCGGAGATGACGGCCACGGATTATTTACCCACGCCATCATCAAAGGGCAGGATGACAGCATCGTTCCCCTGCACAGTGCTTGTGGTGCTGTCGATAACGGCGCTTATGACTCCTGTGTGAATGATCTGCGGATGGACGGCTGTGTCACCAGTGTCAGCAATGCACCTTCCCAAAGCCAGCTTTACGACTATCACTATCCGATCATCCTGAGTGCAAGCATGCCCCACAATGATATGCAGACAGACCAGACCGGACATGAGATGACTTTTGCCCTGAGCAGTGCAGACAATTACAACGGCAGCACGGCCAAATCCATCAATGTGGATGTGGCCTACGAAACCGGCTCTGTCTGGTGGGACTGGTTCGGTGAATACCGCTTTATCACCGGCGCCGAGGACAAGACCATGGGGCGGGTGATTGCGGAATCCTTCGAATAAGGGCGCTCAATCACAGCAGCAACACTTTGGCGCCGCGAATCCGCCGCTGTTTCAGCTCCAGCAAAGCCTGGTTGGCCTCTTGCAGCCGATAGGTTTGCACTTGGGGCGCCAAGGCCATTTGGTCTGCCAACTCCAAAAAGGCCTGAACATCCCTGCGTGCCACATTGGCCACGCTCTTGATCTCTTTCTCCTGCCATAGGTGGTGGGTATAATCCAGAGTCATCAGCTTTTGCTGATCGGCAGCCTCCTTTCGGATTGCGTTGATCACCAATCGTCCTGCCGGGCGCAGAGATTTCAGGGCCTGAATTACCGGATTCCAGGCCGGTGTGGTGTCAATGATGCAATCCAGCGCCTCGGTCGGGGGCTGGTCGGTATGGCCCGCCCAAACCGCTCCAAGCTCCTTGGCAAAGGCCTGTTCATCGGTGCTGCGGGCAAATACATAAACCCGGGTCCCGGGAAACCGGTGTCGTACCATTTTCAATACCAAATGGGCGGAGGCGCCAAACCCGGTCAGCCCCAGCCGCTGTCCGTCCTCCAATCCGGTAAGGGCAAGGGATCGATAGCCGATGGCGCCGGCACACAATAGCGGCGCAGCCTGTTGGTCTGAGAACCGTTCCGGTATTTGATAGGCAAAGTGTTGGTTGGCGACCATGAACTCAGCGTAACCACCGTTTGAGTCCCTTCCGGTGGCTTTAAACCCCGGACACAAGTTTTCCAGACCGCCCCGGCAAAACTCACACGCTCCGCAGGCTGAATAGATCCATGCCACTCCGATTCGATCCCCTTGGGAAAATCGGTCCGCGCCAGGGCCTTTCCCGACCACGCGGCCAACCACCTGGTGGCCGGGCACCATTGGGAAGCTGGCCGGCGCAGTGCGGCCTTCGATTTCATCCAGTTCCGTATGGCAGACCCCACAGGCTGAAACTTTTATCAGGACCTCTTGGCTCCCGGGAACGGGCAGTGGCAGTTGAACCGAAGATAATGGATTGTTATCATGTGATAAATCGCAAATCCGATCAATCACCATGGCATTCATCACAGCATTCATCACGGCCTCCTAGCCTGAAATGGCAATGTGGCGATAAGGCATAATATCCCGTTTGCCCTTCATTTCTCTACAATAAAATGGATATGTGGCTTCTTTTTCGGGTATTTGAGCAACACCCTGCCAAGGGTGTATCCTTGATTTATCTCAGCAAATTTACACTATCCGGTTTTTAGATGTTGCGGCTTTGGGTAAAAGTCATTGCCTTTTGGTGATGTTGGTGGCAGTTACCCTGTTGTTATATGGAAAAGATGGTATGAAATAGAGATTAAACCCAATATCCACCATGAGTTCGTTGCATGGAAGACAAATCTAAGAAAGTAAAGCTGTTATCTTTGATCGCGGTCGTTGTTTCCATCTTGGGCAGTATGTCGCTGCTGGCGTTTTTAAGCATTCGTTTTCTGCCATCTGATGGGACGGCCGCCTATTCGAACCCATCCCAATCCAACCGAACGGCAAGCTCTGTAATGGAAAAGAGTCCGGAGGGTTGGGCTGATGACACAGGTGCTCTTGTTTACCCACCGGTGAAAATCAAATATATCCTGCACAAGGATATCCAAAAGCGGATCGGCAGGTCCCTTTTGACCTATCGCGGCAAGTCCGACGGCTCAAAAATAAAACTCGACGTCGTCGTATTAGACCTGGACCCGGATGTCGCCTATAAAAACATTATGGACATTTCGCGGGCAAAACAAAGTTTTAGGGCAGGTGAAGAGCGGTTCGAACTGATATCGGCAGGCAGTCTCAGGCTGCGCGTCTGGCATCATCCTTAAAGGCGCTGGAAGAAAATACCCTTTCCAAACCGATCAAGGGGCCAAGTTCAATTCCTGAATCTTGCGGTAAAGGGTCTTGCGCCCGATCCCCAAAATTTCAGCTGCCTTGGTTTTGTGTCCCTCTACATAGCTGAGCACCTTTGATATGTGCTCGCGCTCGATCTCTTGCAGCGTCTGAAAAGGTTGGTCTGAAGATCCCTGATCCAGGGTGACCACCAGGTCAAGGGGGAGGGTTTTTTCGGTGATCAGATTCTGCTCGGACAGAATCATTCCACGTTCCAGCACGTTTTGAAGCTCTCTGACGTTACCGGGCCACTTATAGGTCATCAGACACTGCATGGCCATTTGGGAGATCCGCGGCAGGCTTTCGCCTGTGCCCATCAGTCCCAGAAAATATTCCACCAGTGCGGGGATATCCTCCCGGCGCTGCCTGAGTGACGGCAGGGGAATATTGAAGACGTTCAAGCGGTGATATAAGGCGTCGCTGAAATGACCGGCTTCGACCTCGGCCTTTAAATCTTTATTGGTGGCGAAGATGAAACGGACATCCACATGCTGCTCGTCTTTGTCCCCGACCCGGCGAAAGGTCTGGGTTTCCAGAACCCGAAGCAAAGCGCCTTGGACATCCATCGAAAGCTCTCCAATTTCATCCAAAAAGAGGGTCCCCTTGTGCGCGAAGGTCAGCAATCCTTCCCGGGATTGATCAGCCCCGGTGAAAGCGCCTTTGCGGTGGCCGAACAGTTCGCTGCGAACGAGATCCTTGTGAAGGGTCGCACAGTTTTTGACAACCACCGGCGTATGAGAGCGCGAACTCAAATCATGAATCGAGCGGGCGACGACGGTTTTCCCAGTGCCGCTTTCACCTGTCAAGAGCACCGGAACATGGGTGGGGGCCACTTTGCGAATCAGATATCGCAGCTGGTCCATTTTTTTCGACTGCCCTATCAGTTTGATGGAGCGTGCTTCGGCCTGTTTGTGGCGCAACAGACGGTTTTCACGCTGGAGGGCGACCCGCTGATAGGCTTTCTCGATGATCATCTCGAGGCGATCCAGGTCAAACGGTTTGGTAATGTAGTCATAGGCGCCCAGTTTCATGGCCTGGACCGCATTGTCCACATCGACGAATGCGGTGATAATCACCACCTGGATTTCAGGCGTCAGCTCCTGAAATCGGGTCAGCAGGTCGAGACCATCGCCATCGGGCAATCGCATATCCAGCAAGACAACGTCGAAGGTTTGGCGTTTAAAGGCCTTTAAGGCTTTCAGTGCGCTGCCGGCAGTGGTGATGAGGCGGCGTTCCGAAGAGAGTTCCTTTTCAGCCAAACGACGTATGGATACTTCATCGTCAACAACCAGTATATGCATGGTTTCGAATTCGGCTGTCATCGGGTCGTTTTCGTATGGTCGTATTGTGGCAGTTTTGCTGTAAACACGGCGCCTTTGCCCGGCGCGCTGTCAACCGTAATATCACCCCCATGGGCTTGCAGGATATGGTAGCAGGTGGAAAGTCCGATGCCAATACCCTGTCCCAGAGGCTTGGTGGTGAAAAAAGGTTCAAACAGCTTATTCATATTTTCTGTCTCAATGCCCACACCATTGTCCGTCACTTCCACAATAACCCACGCATCGTCTCTGCTGCGGGTCCGCAGAACGATCTCACCCGCGGTTGTTGCCTCGACGGCATCCAGCGCATTGAGCACCAGGTTGAGAATGACCTGTTCCAACTCGGCGGGATTACCCTGGATGGCCGGTAAGTCTTGGGCCAGCGCCAGGGTGATGATGTCGGGCGGTAGCTGTTTCAACCGGTGATGCAGCAGCCGCATAACGTTCTCAACGAGCTTGTTCAAATCGACCCGGTAAAATTCAAGAGACTTGCGGGGACTGAACGTCAGCAGACTCTGAACAATTTCGGCGCAGCGCCGGCACTCCTTGTGGATGATCTCCAGATACTCCCTGTAATCTTTTTTCAGTGTCTCATCTTCCACCAGTTGCTCCAATTGTGGCAGACGTCGTTGGAGCCCTTGGGCAAACCCTTTGATGGCCGCCAGGGGGTTGTTGATCTCATGGGCCACACCGGCCGCCAGCAACCCAATGGTGGCCATTTTTTCAGCATGATAATATTGCTCCTGATACTCTTTTTCCAGGGTGACGTCACGCTTTACCAGAATGATGTCCCCCGGCTCGCCTTGAGAGTTGCGCAGCGGCGATGCCGTAATCTCGAAATGTCGATTGCGGCCGTTGATGGTGATGATGGCGTTCTGGCGGCAGACGCGGTTGAGCTGCAGGGCCTCGCGCAACGGGCAGGCCGGGCAGGGTTCATCGCGCTGCCTGAAGATTTTATAGCAATAATCGTTCAGCGGTTCGGTGGTTTCGTAAACCGTATAAAAACTGTCGTTGATGGTGCGGATGCGATAGTCGGGCGCGACCACCGCCACGATGTCGGCGATCCCGTCCAAAATAGCCTGTACCTGGCGCCGCTTGCCTTCCAGTTTAAGATTGGATTTTTGCAGTTCACCAATTTTGACTTGGACTTCTTTGAAAAAGCCGAGCTTGGTGTGACCCATACCGATGAGATCTTCGATTTTGGTTTTCATGACCGTTACCAGGAGTCCTCGCATATGTGAAGTATATCTTCCCAGGTCGCTTCACGGGGATTGGTGATCAGGCAGGCATCCTGGGTTGCCATCTGGCAAAGCTGCGGCAAGGCGTCGGCATCCCCGACAATTGAGCGCAGTGCGGTGGTGATGTTCAGGCGCTTGAAAAAATCGGTCAGCTTCTCAATGCCCGCCTGGGCGGTTTGTAGATCATCATCCAGCCGGCGGCCCAGAACGATCTCGCCAATGGCCGCCATTTTTGACCGGCACGCCGGGAGGTTAAATCGCATGACACCCGGCAGTAACACGGGATGGATCAATCCA
>JASFKE010000194.1:0-7236 GCA_050118795.1 Desulfobacteraceae bacterium
TTGCGGGTCATGGGCTTTACCCTGACCCTTCGCAACAGTGAAGCAGACCATATCGAAGTCGAGGTGAATGAATAAGATGGATGCCATGATTGCGCTGGCCGGAAATCCCAACGCCGGAAAAACAACGTTGTTTAACAACCTGACCGGAGCCCGGCAGCATGTGGGTAACTATCCCGGCGTGACCGTTGAGAAAAAAGAGGGGCTCTATCGCTTCGATGGCCGGCAATTAAATATCGTCGATCTCCCCGGGACCTACTCTTTGACCGCCTATTCACTGGAAGAGGTGGTGGCGCGCGATTTTTTAATTCATGAAAAACCGGAAGTGGTGGTCAATATCGTCGATGCCTCCAATTTGGAGCGCAACCTCTACTTAACACTCCAGTTTATGGAGTTGGGCATTCCGGTCTGTATAGCGTTGAACATGATCGATTTGGCCGACAGCCGCGGTATCAATATCGATCATGATAAACTCTCCCAACTGCTTGGGGTTCCGGTGGTACCCACCATCGCCCGCAGCGGCAAAGGCAAAGAGGCGTTGGCCAAGGCCGTTTCAAATCTGCTGGAACAAAAATCCCCCCCAAAGGAGATAGGCATCTCCTACGGCGCCGACATCGATACGGCTCTGGATGAAATGGAGACCATCGTTAAAGCGGCCGATTTTTTAACACAAACCTATCCCGCCCGCTGGATCGCTTTGAAATTTATGGAAAATGACGAACAGATCGTCTCGGTGGGGCACAAGGTCGATCCCGAGATCGCCGCACGACTGGACGCCATTGCGGCGCGGGTCGCCTTCCATATCAAGATGACGTTGAACAGCTATCCGGAGGCTGTGATCGCCGATCAACGTTACGGCTTTATCAAATCGGTGTTGACGCAGGATGTGATTACCTACGGCGGCGACCGCAACCGGCTCTTTATTTCCGATAAAATCGATAAGGTGTTGGTCAATCGGTTCGCCGGTCCCTTGATCATGCTGGCGGTGCTTTTGGGCCTATATCACGTCACCTTCACCTACAGTGAAGTACCGGTGGGGTGGATGGAGGCAATATTTGGCTGGCTGGGGGGGCTTGTGGAGACCCACATGGCAGAGGGGTTGCTCAAATCGTTGATCCTTTCGGGCATCATTGGTGGTGTGGGCGGCGTGCTGGGTTTCGTGCCTCTGATCATGTTGATGTTTTTCGGTATCGCTATTTTGGAGGACTCGGGCTACCTGGCCCGGGTTGCATTTATGCTGGACAGAGTGTTTCGGACCTTTGGCCTGCACGGAAGTTCTGTCATGGCCTTCATTGTATCCGGAGGAATTGCAGGTGGTTGTGCTGTGCCGGGCGTGATGGCCACCCGGACCTTGAGGTCCCGAAAAGAGCGGTTGGCAACCTTGCTCACCGTACCGTTTATGAATTGTGGGGCCAAGCTGCCTGTATTTGCCATGTTGGTGGCGGCGTTCTTTGCCCAAAAAGAGGCGTTGATGATGTTCGGCATCACTTTGATCGCTTGGGCCGGTGCCTTGTTGGTGGCCAAGTTGCTTCGGGTCACGGTGATCAAAGGAGCGGCCACGCCGTTTGTCATGGAGTTGCCGCCCTATCGCATGCCCACCTTCAAAGGGTTGGCCATCCATACCTGGGAGCGTACCTGGCAATACATTAAAAAGGCAGGCACCGTAATCCTGGCAATCTCCATCCTGCTTTGGGCCATGATGACATTTCCGGGGCTGCCGCCAGAGAGGCAACAGCTTTTTGATAACCAGCGACAGGCGGTATTGGCCGAATTGCCCGATTCCCTTGTCCGGCAGATCCAGGGGCAGGCTGACGGGAACGCGCTTTCGGAAGCCGGCCGGGTCGCCCGATCCACAATTATGGCCATCGACACGGCCGAAGCTGAAGCCGCATTGAAAAATTCCATTGCCGGCCGAATGGGAACCGGGCTTGAACTTGTCAGCCAATGGGCCGGATTCGACTGGCGCACCAACATCGCATTGGTGGGTGGATTCGCGGCCAAAGAGGTCATTGTGGCCACTTTGGGAACGGCCTACTCCCTGGGTGAGGTCGATTCCGAACAGAGCCAACCCCTCTCCCAAAAACTGGCTGACTCCCCAAAATGGAGTCCGCTGGTAGCGCTGAGCTTGATGGTCTTCGTCATGTTCTACGCCCCCTGCTTCGTTGCGGTGGTGTGCATTGCCAGAGAGGCGGGTTCGTGGAAATGGGGCGTTTTTTCCATGGCTTTCAATACGATATTGGCCCTTGCCTTGTCGACGGCACTGTACCAATTCGGCAAATTGATCGGATTCTAGATGTTATCTATGCAAACCGCTATGGTTGTCGTGATCGTCGCACTGGCCGCCCTGCTGCTGGTGCGCCGATTTTACAAAAGCGTTCAAACAAAGACCCCTTCCACCTGCGGTTGCGGGTGCGATGGATGCCGTCCCGATCAGAAACAAAGCTGCCCGGAGAGATTGGCTTTAAGATAGTGGTTTTGGACTGCGTTATCGAACGTTGCGGTATTTTCCCCCCTCTATTCTCCTCAAAAGCATTTGGATTAACCATCAGTGAGTTTGCCCTGACACCGGGTACCCCCCTGTAGACCATTTCCGGTTCGACTCTTTTCGGAAAAGCGCATTTTTGGCTTTATTGGGGGATTTGGCGCTATTTTTATTGGGGGATTTTCCCCAAAACGTGTTTTTTACCGTGCGCCCATTTTTCCTGACAGATTATAATGAACTGAAAAATCATGGGATAGGGGCTTTGCTCACTTTGTGGCACGGTAGATGCCTATACACAGTACAGTAATTGGTGATGGCGAAATGTATATCGAACGGAAAGCGAATGGCATCATGAGAGTAGCGCGGTTTTTAAATTTTAGTGGCTGCAAAAGAAGCAGCGAGAGAAAGAGATATGAAAAAGAGGTTGTGTTTTCCCACGCCAACAACATCTATCGAGGGATCATCAAAGATATCAGCCTGGGCGGCGCCCATATCAAGACACCCAGTGTCAATCATCTATACCGGGGCGATATGGTGACGGTCAGCATTCCGTTTACGACCGGTGAAAATAGTGTCAAGCGTAAAGGATGTATTGTCTGGATGAACAACGAAGGGTTTTCCATTGAATTTGTCGTTCGCCGTTAAGCGGTCCGGCACGGTGTGGGATTTACCGGTACAATGGGACTATCCATGGGCGCTCTACGTGACACAATGCGCAGATAAACAGCGCCCCAGCTAAAAAGCAATGGGAAAGGGAATTGGAGATGGACAGGATTCAAGAGTTGATCGGCGTGTTGTCTGATGATCGTGTTCGCAATAGAAAGCAAATATCAAAATCCAACCATACGTGTATCATATGTGAACAGCCGGCGGAGAAATTTCTCAGCGCTTCGTCTGAATTTGAATTCAAGGTGTCCCAAATTTGCGAGGATTGCCAAAACTACTACTATGGTGTTGAACACTGAAACATCGCTATCGCCTATCTTTGCTTATCCCCCCAAATAGGCTTTTTTTACATCGGGGTCTTCCAGCAGTGATGCGGATTGACCCTGGATGACAATTTCACCGTTCTCTATCACATAGCCGCGTTGGGCGAATTTCAGGGCCAGTCGGGCATTTTGCTCCACAAGCAGGATGGTGGTGCCGGCATTGTTGATCTCTTTCAAAGCCTCAAACATGGAGAGCATGAGCAGTGGCGCCAGGCCCATGGAGGGTTCGTCCAGAAGCATCATCTTACGGCCGCTCATATAGGCGCGGCCCACGGCCAGCATCTGTTGTTCGCCGCCGCTGAGGGTGCCCGCCAGCTGTTTTTCTCGCTCTTTGAGCCGGGGAAAGATGTCGAACACCACATCCTTGTCCGGTTTGAAGTTCTCTTTGTCTTTGCGGGCGAAGGTGGCCAACTCGAGGTTTTCGGTCACGGTCAGATTGCCGAAGAGCCGTCTTCCTTCGGGCACGTGGGATATCCCCAACTGACTGACGACTTTGTCCGCCGGGTAGTCCAGCAGGTTCTGTTCCATAAACGTCATTTTCGATCCTCTATCGGCGTTCACCAACCGGGAGATGGCCCGCAGGGTGGTGCTTTTCCCGGCACCGTTGGCGCCGATGATACACACGATCTCTCCTTGCTCGATGTTGAAATTGAGGCCGTGCAAGGCCTTGATCTTTCCATAGGAGACCTGGAGATTTTCGACGGACAATTGCATCAGTGGATCTCCTCCCTTCCCAGGTATGCTTCGATAACCTTGGGGTTGTTCTGAATCTCGTCGGGTGTGCCTTCGGCGATGACCTCTCCGAACACCAGCGTTTGAATGCGCTGACACAATTCCATGACAAATTTGAGCCGGTGCTCGATGAGAAGAATGGCGACACCGAAGTCCCGGTGCACCTGTCGGATGATGGCGATCATCTGGACCAGCTCCTCCGGGGTCATACCGGCGGTGGGCTCGTCCAAAAAGAGCACCTTGGGGTTGGTGGCCATGGCCCTTGCCATCTCCACCCGGCGTTGGGCGCCATATGGCAGATTTCCCACAATCCAATCCGCATATTTGGCCACGTCAAACATCTCCATCAGTCGATGGGTGTTCTCTTCCACCCGGCGCTCTTCGGCATTGCGGCGCGGCGTTGCGAACAGGGCGCCGAACAGGCCGTACGCCAACTGGGAGTAGTGGGCCATTTTAACATGCTCCACCACCGTCATGTGGCGCCACAGCAGTAGATTCTGAAAGGTTCGGCCCAGGCCGCTTGCGGCGATTTCATGGGGTCGATGGCCGATCAGGTTGCGGCCCTCCAACGCCACGGTTCCCTCGGTGGGGCTGTGGATTCCGGTGATCAAATTGAAAATGGTGGTTTTTCCGGCGCCGTTGGGACCGATGAGGCCGCATATCTCTCCCGGTTCCATCTCCAGATTAAACTGGTGAACGGCCCTGAGTCCGCCGAAATAGTGGGTCATGTCTGCTACCCGCAGTAGGGGCATGATGAGGTCTCCTTAATCCTTGTCCGATTTGGGTTGCAGGATTTTTTTGACATTGAACTCCCGAAACGCGATCAAGCCGGTGGGCCGGTAGATCATCACCAGAATCAGGATCAGGGGAATCACGATCCATTTGTAGATCTCCAGAGGCCTCAACATTTCGCTGATCAGGTTGATGCTCACAGCGCCGACGATGGAGCCGACCACGGAGTTGAGCCCACCGAAGTAGACCATGGCAAGAATTTCCGCCAGACGCTGGATGCCGAAGGTGCCGGGATTGATGTACCGCATGACATGGGCGAACAGGCCGCCGGCAACCCCGGCCCAGAAGGCTCCCAGCAAAAAGGCCACCATCTTGGTTTTGCGGGTGTTGACGGTCATGGCGTCGGCGGCGGTCTCGTTGTCCCTGACGGCGTTGAGCGCCTTTCCATATATGGATCGCACGAAGTTGTTGATCACCCAGACACAGATCACCATCCACCCGAAAACCACCGGCAGGGTGGACCAGTTGGGTTGGCTGCCCATACCGCGGGGACCGCCGATCCACTCCATGTTTTCGACGAAGCTTTTGACAATGAACATAAAGGCCAGTGAGATAATGGCCAGGTAGTCTCCCCGGGTACGAAATGACGGTATGGCGACGATGAGGGCGCCCGCTGAAGCGATCAATCCCCCGATGATCAAGGCCAGGGGGAAGAACCAGGGGCCCAGGGCCGGCGGTAGAAGCGCTTCACCGAACATACGCTCGTTGGTGAAGAGCAGCAGGGTAAGGGTTGATGCGCCATAGGCGCCCAAAGCCATAAATCCCGGGTGTGAGCATGAAAATTCGCCCATATAGCCGTTGATCAGGTTGATGCTCAACGTCAGCATCACGGCGATCATGGTCAGTTTGAGCACCAGTTCCCGGTAGTCGCTCAGGTCGGCCCAATAGTGCAGGGCGATGTAAAGCATCCCCAGATGAATGAGGCCGGAGAACCATGTGGGAAGCCGACTGAGTTGTGTTGCCAGCGCATTGGTCGCTTTTTTCGTCACCAAAGCCACCGCGGCGGTAGGTATCCCATAGATCAAGGCGGCATAAGCCAGCGCACTGGGAATCAGCACAGGCTCTTTGAACATGATCAGACAACCGAAAAGAACGGGCAATTTGGGCAGATACAATTGGTAAGATAGGGGATCCCCCAAAAGATGCTCGACTAAAACCGTACATAGGATTCCCACCAGCCATCCCAGAGCAGGAACCTGGGAAAAGGCGGCGCGTATCCGTTGCTTTCTGGACGGCAAGGTGTTGGGTTGCAGATTGGTGGCTTCCATGGTCATCCTTTATGGGGTTTAGAGCCTGAGTTGCGTGCTGTGGGCCGTTCCGAAAAATCCATGGGGCCTGAACGTCAAAATCAATAAGATAATGGAATAGGCGATCAGGTCGCGCAGGGTGGACGGAAAAATCATGGGGACGAAAATTTCGATAAATCCCAGCAGAAATCCGGCCAGGGCTGCGCCGAGAATGGAGCCGCGGCCTCCTAAAATGGCAGCTACAAACGCTTTCCACCCCAACAGTACCCCCATGTAAGGGTCCAGCACCGGATAGGCGAGTCCGTAAAGGATGCCGGCAGCGGCAGCCAGGGCCGAACCGATGGCAAAGGTCAGGGGGGCGATCATATTCAGGGAGACTCCCATCAACGGCACCACCTGAAAGTCAAATGACATGGCGCGCATGGCCATTCCCCACCGTGTTTTCTGAATAAACTGGTGCAGGGCGTACATGAGCAGTAAAGAGACCACCACAATGAGGATTTTTTTATTGGTCACAAAGATTCCGCCCAGGTCGTAGGTGGTGGATTGGATCAGCTCAGGGAAACTGAGTCGCCGGGCGCCCAAAACAGCCAGATTGCCGGTTTCCAGGATGATACCGATCATCAACCCGGTAATCGCGGCCGACGCCCGGGGCGCATCCCGCAGGGGTCGGTATCCGACGCGTTCCACCAGTACCCCCAAAAAGGAGGTGAGGATCATGGAGATGACAATGGTCAGCGCCAGCAGCACCCAACCGGGCAGGGCCAACCCCATGGAAGCGGCAAGGGCCAGCAGCAGGGTGGCAATCCCGAATCCGATGTAGGAACCTGTCATGAAGATGTCTCCGTGGGCGAAATTGAACAGCATCATGATGCTGTACACCATGGAGTACCCCAGGGCGATAAGGGCGTAAAAGCTGCCCCATTGCAGGGCGTTGATGACGTTTTGCAGAAAAAAATCCATGGGCGCGCTCCTCTGCCCTGAAATAAAGCAGGGG
>JASFKE010000195.1:0-7236 GCA_050118795.1 Desulfobacteraceae bacterium
GCCCCATGGGTGCGTTTGAAATGCAAATACGGCTGCAGCAAATATGGTAAAAGCTGGTGCTGCCCCCCCGAAACCCCGGACCCTGAAAAGATGAAAGTCATTCTGGAGGGGTATCGGGAAGCGCTGCTGCTTTGCGGGGTTATCAAAAACAATGACTTTTACAAAGAGAACCAAAGAAAACGCCGTATTCAGGTCAATACCTGGAAAGGCACCCTCGTGCTGGAGCGGCGGCTTTTTTTGTCCGGGTACTACAAGGCTTTCGGTCTGGTTTCGGAAAATTGTGCACTGTGCAAAAGCTGCCCTTATCCCCGGGAGTGCAAATTTCCCAAAGATCGTCGCCCTTCGGTGGAGTCATGTTCAATTGATATCTTCCAGACATTAAAAAATATCGACCGAAAATTCCGGATTGCAAAAAAAGTAACCTCCGAATATAACTGTTACAGCATTATCTTATTGGAATAGCCCCTGTGGTTGCAAAAGCCTTTGGGAGACCGGATCCCGCGTTGCCACGGACTCGCAGCAGCCTGCTACGGCCTTGGTCGCCTTGGCTCCGGAGCCGTTAAGAATTTTGAAACGACAGGAGAGAGTTTGCAGCGATGGGGTGAATATGCCGGTTATTGGCGTCATAACCTGCCGGATTCTGGAACTTGAATTTGCCCATCTGCTCTCACAAGACAGGGACATTACGGCCATAACGGTATTGGCCGATCGCCACTCCTTAGGCGTGATAGCGGCTCTTGAGTCCAACGGTTCCACTCCAGGGCGGATCCCCATTCTTAGAGAGTTTCGTTCCGATGGCGCCGATCGACTGGAGGTGCTGGTCCGCGTTATGGAGCTGGCGTTGCACAATCGCAAACGCAACCTTCAAAATGAACTTGTCAAAGCGGCCAGGGAGATGGGACGGCATGTGGATGCCCTTGTCCTTGGGTATGGCCTGTGCGGCAATGCCCTTGAAAAACCCCATGAGCTGCTGGCGGATGCCGGCGTTCCCATCTTTATTCCCATGGACCGGGACCATCCGGTTGATGACTGCGTCGGTTTGATTATCGGGGGGCGGGAGCGTTACTATGGTGAACAGTGCCGGGTGGCGGGGACCTTTTTCATGATCCCGGGATGGACCCGGCATTGGAAAACGCTGTTTGAAAAAGAGTATGGCAAATTCGATGTCGAGTTTACCCGGCGAATCTTCGGAATGTCCAATTACGAAAGATCGTTGTTAATTCCAAATCCGGCCTTGCCCGTTGAGCAGATGAGGGAAAATATTGCGGAGTTCAATCGCCTCTTCGGGTTCCGAACCGATCTGCTGGAGGGCTCCCTGGATATTTTGTACAACACCTGGCACTGTGCCAAAAAACACCTTCAGGGGGAAACACAATCCCAATGAATTCACAAGAGCCGTCACAGATGGATATCCGCACCACGGTTTTCGACCCTGATGATTTTTTCGATCAGGAAAAGATGGTTCAGAAGCTTGACCATTTGATTCAAGCCTGGGGGCGGGAGCTGATCCACCACCAGCATATCGACGAGATACCCCAAAGCGATGAAGCCTGGCTGACACTGTTGAGCAGAGACATTTACTGGGGCGATTTAAACAGCCAATGGGAGCATTACGTGGTCGCATCTCTGATCTTTTTCGTATCCCTGCGGGCGGATATCAAAAGGGATTTTTTACTTCAACCCGATCCCATACGAGGGCAGAGGCTAAGCCGCTGGCTTGAGAAGCTCAGACACTATCAGACCCCGTTGTCAAAAGATGTCGTGACCAAATTTTGCATGTGTTATAGCATGGTAATGGAAAACAAACCCATAAAAGTGAGGTATAGGCTTTAAGATAATTAATTTGGACTGCGTTATCGGTCGTCGCGGTATTATAATACAGCTTCCTCCCTCTAGCCTTGCCAAATTAATTATCTTAAAGCCTATATGATAAAATTAACCGATGTCACATAAAAGTTGGAATTTTGCACTCTATCCAGGATATTCAGGGCATAAGGAGTAGGGATGATCATCGGGCACGGCGGAAATATTTATGATATCGCTCACCGGCTCGGCTGCGAGCCTTCTGACATCATTGATATGAGCAGCAATGTAAATCCGCTGGGGCCGCCGCCCGGCCTTGTGGCCTACCTGCAAAGAAACCTGCACGGCATAACGGCCTTGCCCCAAGTCGACTCCAAATTGCTCATTGACGCCTTTGCGGGTCGTTATGGAGTCGATCCCGGATCTGTTTTGGCCGGTAACGGATCCACCCAGTTCATCTACTCGATACCACTGGCCCTCAAGACACAAAGCGCGCTGATACTGGGGCCGACCTATGCCGACTACGCCGATGCCTGCAGCATGCACAACGTGCAATACCGGTACCTCATCGCCCGGGAATCCCAAGGATTTAAAACCGATATCGACCGGGTGGGAGGGCAGGTCAAAGATGCGGACACCATCTTCATCTGCAATCCCAATAATCCAACGGGCGTACTCTACACCGCCGCTGAAATTGAATCGCTTTGCCGCGCCTTCCCCGAGAAACATTTTATCATCGACGAATCCTATCTGCCGTTTGTGCCAAGCCATGCCCAAGCGAGCATGGTGGGCCGAGGCTTGCCAAACGCCGTTATTTTAAATTCCATGTCCAAAATTTTCAGGGTTCCAGGGCTTCGGATCGGATTCCTCATCGCATCCGGAACAATTATCGAGGCGTTCACCCGCTATGCCCTTCCCTGGAGCGTCAATGCCCTGGCCCAGATCGGGGTGCGCTATCTGCTGGAGTGCGAAACCGAGATTAACGCGTTCGTCAGGCAGACCCATGACCTTTTAGAGAGCGAAAGAGCGCGGTTCAGAGAAAAATTCAAAACCGCCCCGGGGATAAAGCTCTTTGAAAGCGCGACCTCTTTCATACTGGGCAAGTTGGAAAACCGCCATACGGCCGATACCATCTGTCAGGCTTTGCTGGATGACAGAATACTCATTCGAAACTGTTCCAACTTCAAGGGACTTTCAGACCGCTTTATCCGGATCTCACTGAAAAACAGTGAGAAAAACAGAGTGCTCATAGACAAACTTTTCAATCTGTGCATGCAGTAGTGCGATGCCGGCCTCAGCACAACCGGCCCGCCTCACTCCCCTTGGCAAGGGAAATCGATTATGAAAGAGACAAATACCAAAGGGTTTAAATCCGATGTACTGGAGAGCAGCGTGCCCGCCGCCGTTGTGATTTGGGGCAGCGGGTGAGGGCTTTGCCGGGCCTTGAAGCCTCAGGTGGAGGCTCTTGCCGATGAGCTGGCCGACAGGATCAACTTCTTTAATATGGAGATGGTTTCCAATCGACAACTGCTCATTGATTTAAATGTGAGCGGTCTGCCCTCCTTCCTTTTTTTCAAAAACGGTCAAAAAGCCGGCGTCCTGGCCGGTAGAAGTATCTTTTTAGATGAAATCAGAGATCATTGCGAAAAATTATTGATATAGACTTGCTCCTGATCCGGTTCTGATCACCACCGGATTGCAGCGAAACCCGGGGCTTTAAGCTTGCCCGAAAGGGCCTGCCGATATAAGCACTGCCCCTGCCCGACATTTACTACAACACCGGCAGGTCAAAAAGGCGGGAGCCGAGCACCCTTTTCGGGTGGCTCGGCTCTATGTTGGAGTGCCGGGCTAAGGCGAGGAGAAAACAATGTGTGGTGTTAACGTGAATTGGACAATAGCGGATCCGGATTACCATGAGATGACAAGAAAATTACCAACTAGTCATGTTGCATCTGATGAAAATGGCGTGTGAAAAAAAATAGATAAATTTAGAAGATGGCGATAAACTGCTCGCGCCATCCAACCTTATATTTTATGCAATTGACAAAAGGTGTTCATTTATGTACAATATGTACATAATAAACATATCATACATGAGGTCCTTATCATGCTTAATAAAATTACAACCGCCGATGCCAGAAAAAAATTTTCAAATATCATCAACAGAGTAGCTTTTGGAAATGAATCGTTTGTTTTGACACGCCGAGGAGAACCCATTGCGGCTCTGGTTTCAATGAAGGAACTAAAGCTTTTGCAGGAATTAGAAGATCAGATTGATATAGAAGATGCTTGGAAAGCTAAAAATGAACCCGGTGATCCGATACCCTGGGAAGAATTGAAAAAGGAACTTGAAATTTGAGTTATCGGATAGAGGTTAAAAAGTCTGCTGCTAAATCGCTGAGAAAAATACCAGCGGCTGACCAAAAGCGTATTGCAGCGAAAATTGACAGCTTGGCAGAAAGCACACCAAATCCGGATACAACCAAAATGAAAGGTAACCCCATAGTAGCATACGCTTTCAATTCTCACCATTACCATTTGTGCGCTTTGATTTTACCAGAAAAACGAAAGGGACTGCCAGCGGGCCAAATAAAGCTCCCACAAAAACCCAGTAGGGTGTGCTAAGCCCTCTTCGCTTGGCAGTATAGTAGCAGATACCAACACTGATAACGGTTATCGCTACGAGTAAATATACAGTCATATCGCCTCTCCTTTGACGTTCTTTACGGCTTTCGGAATCACCTGTCCTTTTGCATGGTCCCCACGGTCTGATTCACTTGCCGGTTATAATTTTTTTTGTTCATAATATTTTTTCGCGCCTGGATGCAAAGGCGTGCTGATGCCAAAATTTCCGTCGTTTTGAATCAACTATGCCTAATTCTCTAAAAAAAGTCTCGCACTGGAAGGCTGAACCAGAGCCTTTGTTACCCACTGCAATTTTTTTTCCTGCGAGCTCGAAAGCAGATTTGATTCCTGATTCTTTTTTTACAATTAATTGAGCAGGCGCCCCATACAAATAACCCAATACCATAATATTATCATACTGCTTTGAATCATTTTTCAGCAAACCGTATCTCGCTTGATAAATGTGACTGGCGTATGCAATAGCAAAGTCGGCCGCTTTTGAATCAACTCTTCTGACATTTTCATAAGATCCTTTTGAAGCGACAGGCCGTAATTTTATTCCAATATTGCTTGCAAGCGTAGCTATTCCTTTTGAAATGTATTTAAAACTACCTCCTTCAGGTCCGCCATAAATACGATAATGAATATCGTCGACCCCATTGCCTTTGGGGGTTGAACAAGAAACGACAGAGGATAAAAATAAAGTGAGCGAAATTAAAATTAATCTGCGTGAATTCACAATTTGTTCCTTTAAATTTAAAAGTTGATTGCTGATATCGTCATGCTATCCGGCGGGCTGAACGGACGTCGGGAGCAGAAAGCAGCAAAAGGCTGTATGATATAAGCATTATCTTACACCAGCAGGGCTAAACCTTAGTCCCATTTCAATAAATGGCTTTTTTATATTTGCCGGAAACGGTTTGGTTGGGTTTGTATTTAATATGGCATTGAATGCTGATTGGTCCAAGGCTTCGTTTCCTGACCGCTTTACAAAAAATAAATCTTTTATTTCTCCGTTTGGCATTATTTTAAATGTTATAGATGTTTTTTTAGATGTCTCTGAGTTCTTATCGCCTACAAATGCCCAGTTTTTATTCACCTCATAAGCAACTTCTATTAGGTACTTGTCAACCGCTGAAGCAGTATTAAAACTTCGTTTTAGTTTGCTTTGTTTTTGCTCATGCTGGTTTACAGCACAACCCAATATAGCCAATGATACAAAAACTGTTGTCATAAGAATTTTATTTTCCATACGGAGCTTCCATTTCAACGATTATTTTTGTCATACAACCGCAAACTAAAAGAGCCGGGCAATAACTACAATTGAGATAGGCTGCCGCAAATTCCATTCTCCTCATATAGACGCCTCGCTTCACCCGCGAGCAGGGCGTAATCCCTGGGAGTTGGTTGTGAAAGCGCTTGATATGGGTGCTACTGGTTATCTAATTTCTTTAAAGCCTTCACACTTTTTAAGTGGAACTGTACATTTCCATTCGCGAGCATACATATTGTCACGATACCTCTAAAAAATTGAAATATCAACAACCCGAAAAGGAGATGATTTTTTGATCTTCAAAAGGAGTGGATGGAACCTGGTGAAATTTTGCCATGGTTTATGTTTTGCTGGTCAAATAGGCAGGAGCCGAGCTACCTTTTCGGTTGGCTCGGCTCTGTATCGGGCTAAGGCGAGGAGGATAGGGTGTGGGTGGTGTCAAACTGAGGTGGATAATAGCGGACCCGGATTGCCACAAGATGACAAGAGGATTACCAACTAGTCATGTTGGATCTGATGCAGAAATAGGTATAAGGTATCAAAAAGGGTGAAAGTGAAAACCATTATTGATAAAGGACAAAGTTATGATCAGGACCACTTTCGAGGAATAAACCAATGGTGAACTTAAGGATCGGGTCTATTTTATGCTACCTTTTTTACCCCCATATTATACTATTAGGGGGAAAGCCTTTAGGGCTCCAGATCCCGCGTTGCCAATGGCTTGCGGTAGCTCATACTACAGCTGCGCCATTGGCGTCTTGACTCTGAAGCCCTAAAGCCTTTTGCAACGATAGGGTAAATGGAAACATACGCCTGCCATTGCCGGCGGCGTAATCTACGGCCAGTTGGGCTCTGTATTGTCCCTTCCCCAATCATAGCTGAATTTTTCATGTCTTGTTACATTGCTGACATCCCAGCTGCTTAAATCATGGTTCGAGAATGAAGTTGCAGAGTAAAACATATAGCTCATATCAGTGACATTGCCGACATTCCAGCCGCAAATATCGCCGTTAAAAGAGGATGCTTCTCTAAACATTTTGGACATATCCTTGACATTGCTGACATCCCAGTCGCTGAGATCGCCGTTAAAGGAGGATGCTCCATCAAACATTCTTAACATCGTAGTGACATTGCTGACATCCCAGTCGCTGAGATCGCTGTTAAAGGAGGATGCTCCATCAAACATTCTAAACATCGTAGTGACATTGCTGACATCCCAGCCGCTTATGTCGCCGTTAAAAGAGGATGCTTCTGAAAACACCCCGGGCATATTCTTGACATTGCTGACATCCCAGCCGCTTATGTCGCCGTTAAAAGAGGATGCTTTTGAAAACATCCCGGACATATCCTCGACATTGCTGACATTCCAGCCGCTGAGATCGCAGTTAAAGGAGGATGCATACCAAAACATCCCGTACATATTCTTGACATTGCTGACATTCCAACCGCTGAGATCGCCGTCAAAAGCTGCTGCATTAAAAAACATAAAATCCATATCAGTGACATTGCCGACATCCCAGCCGCTGATATCGCCG